>NZ_JAUQTX010000413.1:0-3417 GCF_059803775.1 Azospirillum sp. UFLA03-27
CCACCGAGATCTACACTCGCGTATAATCGTCGGCAGCGTCAGATGTGTATAAGAGACAGAGCCCCGCATGCACCGACACCCGCCCACGAATCCCAACGCCCCCGAAGCCGTCCTCGTCGAGAATGTCCACAAGCGCTTCGGTCCGCTGGAGGTGCTGAAGGGCGTCTCCCTGACCGCGCGCGAAGGCGACGTCATCACGCTGATCGGCTCCTCCGGCTCCGGCAAGAGCACGCTCCTGCGCTGCATCAACATGCTGGAGGTGCCGGACGAGGGGCGGATCGTCATCGGCGGCGAGGCCATCGGCCTGAAGAAGGCGCGCGGCGGCCAGACCGTCCCCGCCGATTCCCGGCAGGTGGACCGCATCCGCACCCGGCTGGGCATGGTGTTCCAGAGCTTCAACCTCTGGACCCACATGACCATCCTGGAGAACGTCATCGAGGCGCCGGTCCATGTGCTGGGCGTCCCGAAGGCGGAGGCGGTGGACCGCGCCCGCAAGCTGCTGGACAAGGTGGGCATCCTGGCCAAGGCCGAGTCCTACCCGGTGCAACTGTCCGGCGGGCAGCAGCAGCGCGCTGCCATCGCCCGCGCGCTGGCCATGCAGCCCAAGGTGATGCTGTTCGACGAGCCGACCTCCGCGCTCGACCCCGAACTGGTGGGCGAGGTGCTGCTGGTCATCCGCCAGCTCGCCGAGGAGGGCAACACCATGATTCTCGTGACGCACGAGATGGGTTTCGCCCGCGAGGTCGCGTCGGAGGTGGTGTTCCTCCACCAGGGCCGCATCGAGGAGCGGGGGCCGCCCGACCGGGTTCTGGTCAATCCGGAATCGGACCGCGTGCGACAGTTCCTGTCGCGCCACCTGTCCGGCGGCGGCTGAATCGGTCGCGCGAGAAGGGCGCTCTCAATTCCCTTGACTGGCGCTGTAAAACCGTAAACCTCAGAGCCTGCCCGAGCATAAGAGCCATCCATAAGGGCATCAGAACAGAGGAGGTTTTCCCGTGAAGAAGATCGTTGCGGCCCTGGCGCTCGGCGCCATCGTGGCGGTTGCCGGCACCGCCGCCGAAGCCAAGGACTGGAAGAAGATCCGCATCGCCACCGAGGGCGCCTACGCCCCGTGGAACGCGACGGACCCGTCGGGCAAGCTGGTCGGCTTCGAGCCGGACCTCGCCATGGAACTCTGCAAGAAGATGAAGGCCGAGTGCGAGATCGTCGCCCAGGATTGGGACGGCATGATCCCGGCCATCCAGCAGGGCAAGTACGACGCCATCATGGCGGCGATGTCGATCACCGACGAGCGTGAGAAGGTCATCGCCTTCGCCGGCCCCTACGGCACCGAACCGTCGATGTTCGGCACCATGAAGACTTCGCCGCTCGCCAAGGCGACCTTCCCCGGCGAGCGCTACGACCTGTCCAAGGACGACCCGAAGGCCGCCATCGCCGCCCTGGCCGACGCGCTGAAGGGCAAGACGGTCGGCGTGCAGACCTCGACCATCCAGGCGAACTTCATGGAGAAGCTTCTGCCGCAGGTGGCGGTCCGCACCTACGACAAGCTGGACAACGCCGGCATCGACATGGCAGCCGGCCGCGTCGACGCCATCTTCGGCGACCGTTCGGCGGTGGACGCCATCCTCAAGGCCGACGCCGGCAACGGCATGACCCTGTTCGGCCCGGCCTTCGCGCGCGGCGTGCTGGGCAAGGGCGTGGGCGTGGGCCTGCGCAAGGCCGACGGCGACCTGAAGGAGCTGTTCAACAAGGCCATCGCCGAGGCCAACCAGGACGGCACCATCACGAAGCTGAGCACCCAGCACTTCGGCTACGACATCTCGATCAAGTAACCGGTCGATCAAGCAACCGGCCATCATGTGAAGGGATGTCCCCTCTCCCCGTCGCGGGGGGAGGGGAACCCGGTTCGGAGCCCTTTCGGAGCCCATTTCGGAGCGCATGTTCGAACTTCTCTCCTTCGGCCCGAACGGGTGGGGCGGCCAGCTTCTCGGCGGGGCCGCGATGACGGTCGCCGTGTCGGTGTCGGCCTTCGTCCTCGGCCTCGTCTTCGGCTCGCTCGGCGCGTCGGCGAAGCTCAGCCGCAATCTCGCCCTCACCGGCGTGGCGGAGGTCTACACCACCGTCGTCCGCGGCGTTCCCGAACTGCTGGTCATCTACCTGCTGTTCTTCGGCGGCAGCGGCGCGGTCATGGCCGTCGGCCGGGTGTTCGGCTACGACGGCTACATCGAGCTGAACGCCTTCTCCATCGGCGTGCTGGCGGTCGGTCTGATCTCCGGCGCCTATTCGACGGAGGTGATCCGCGGCGCGGTCCAGGCGGTGCCCCACGGCCAGATCGAGGCGGCGCGCGCCTGCGGCATGTCGCGCTGGCTGATCCTGCGCCGCATCCTGGTGCCGCAGACCCTGCGCTACGCCCTGCCGGGGCTCGGCAACGTCTGGCAGCTCACCCTGAAGGACACGGCGCTGATCTCCGTGACGGCGCTGGCCGAGATCATGCGCGTGTCGCATGTGGCGGCGGGGTCGACCCGCCAGCCGTTCCTGTTCTACACCACCGCGGCGGTGCTCTACCTCCTGCTCACCACCGTCTCCACGGTGGCGTTCGAGCGGGCGGAGCGCTACGCCAACCGCGGCGTGCGGAGGGCCTGACCCATGAACTGGGAACTGATGTGGGACAGCGTGCCCACCCTCCTGCGCGGCGTTCCGGTGACCCTGCAACTGGTCGGGCTGGCGCTGCTGTTCGGCGCGGGCGTGGCCTTCGCGGTGGCGTTGCTGCGGTTGTACGGCAACCGCGTCACCGAGCGGCTGATGGCCGCCTACGTCTTCGTGTTCCGCGGCACGCCGCTGCTCGTGCAGATCTTCCTGATCTATTACGGCATGGGCCAGTTCGAGCTGGTGCGCAGCAGCTTCCTCTGGGTCTACCTGCGCGAGCCCTTCTGGTGTGCGATCCTGGCGCTGACGCTGAACACCGGCGCCTACACCAGCGAGATCCTGCGCGGCGCCATCCTGTCGGTGCCGCAGGGCCAGATCGAGGCGGCGCGGGCCTGCGGCATGTCGCGCACGCTGCTGTTCCGCCGGATCATGATGCCGGTGGCGATCCGCCAGATGCTGCCGGCCTACGGCAACGAGGTGATCCTGATGGTCAAGGCCAGCTCGCTCGCCAGCACCATCACGCTGTTGGAGATCACCGGCATCGCCCGTAAGATCATCGCGCAGAGCTTCGCGGTGTTCGAGGTGTTCATCGTGGCCGGCAGCATCTATCTGCTGCTGAACTTCATCGCCTCGCGCCTGATCCGCTACGCGGAGTGGCGCATGACCCCCTACCTGCGGGCGCGGGGGTAACCTTCATCCCCTCCCCTGCGTCAGCGGGGGAGGGTTAGGGCTGTCTCTTATACACATCTGACGCTGCCGACGATTATACGC
>NZ_JAUQTX010000414.1:0-3413 GCF_059803775.1 Azospirillum sp. UFLA03-27
AAATCGCCCGCTGAAACCCGCATTTTTATCCTCAACAGAGGCAAAAGGCCGAAATATGTTCGTTTTTCCGCACCCTGCTAGAGCAAATTCCTGTTGCTCCTGAATCTTATGCTAGGCGGTTTGGTAACCACAGTGGCGAAACCAGCCGCGGGCATTGGAGGCGGTGACGGTGTCCAGGACACCGGGCAAGGCATCCTCCAAAGCGTCCCGGGTGCGCGCGGCGGCGGTGCGCAAGGTCGTCTTGATCTTGGACCAGCCAGGTTCGATGGGGTTGAAGTCGGGGAATAGGCGGGCAGGAAGCGGATTTCCACGCCCGCGGCTTCGAAGGCGGCGCGCACGCGCGGGCTGCGGTGTGCGCCAAGCCGGTCGAGCACGACGATGGGGTGCGGACGGTCCTGGAGGGCGGGCCGCAGCACCTGCTCGACGAAAGCCAGGAAGACCTCGGTGTCGGTCGCGCGCGCCACCGTCATCATGGCGACCAGCCCGTCCACGCCCAGAGCCCCGAGCAGAGTGAGGCGCCGCCAATGGCCGGCTGGAGCATCGCCGACCGCCCGGGCCCCGCCTTGGGCCCGGGCGTAGCGCCGCGTCATGGCGGTGTCGATGCCGCTTTCGTCGAGGAAGATCAGGTCCTCGGCGCGCCAAGCGGGCTGGTCCTCGCGCCAGGCTTGGCGATCCGCCTGAACATCGGCGCGTTCGTGCTCGCTGGCGTGGAGAGACTTTTCTTTCGACGCCAGCCGAGCCGCCGCAAGGCCCGGCACAGCGCGGGCGGCGAGTGGCGGCGGCCGGTGCGCTCCTCGACCAAGCGCGCGTATTCGGCCAACTGCGCACCGGGGTGTTCGGCCGCCACCGCATCCAGCACCGGAAGATCGCCGGCCAGCATCACGCGCCCGCCGGCGTGCCCCTTGGCCTCATGATAGCCCTCCTCGCGCGCCTGTTTGCGCCAGCTCGACACCGTCGCTTCCGCCACCTCGAAGCGGCGGGCGACTGAGGCTTGCGGCTCCCCACCAGCCTCACAGGCCCGGAGCACACGTTCCCGCAAATCCGTCGAATAGGCTCGGCTCATCGCGACACCCTCCACAATGGGTCAATCGCTTCAACAGCCAAGCCGCACTTCGGTTCTTCGTACGCAACAGGAATTTGCTCTAGTGGACAGCACCGGGCTGAAGCTGTGTGGGCCGGGCGAATGGCTGTTTGAGAAGCACGGCACGAAGCGGCGGCGTTCCTGGCGCGCCCTGCACCTCGGGATGGACGCGGGCAGCGGCCGGATCGTTGCGGCCACGCTGACCGAGCGCGGCATCGATGATGCCTCGCAGGTAGCCCCCTTGCTCGATCAGGTCGCCGAGCCCGTGGCCTCGGTGACCGGCGACGGTGCCTACGACCGAACCGGGGTCTATGCGGCGGTCCACGAGCGCCATCCCGAGGCCGCGGTGGTGGCGCCACCGCGCCGCGATGCCGTGCTCAGCGACACGGCCGAGACCGCTCCCACCCAACGCGACCGTCACATCCAGATAATCGCCGAGACCGGGCGGATGACTTGGCAACGGACCAGAGGCTATAACAAGAGGGCCGGCGTGGAGAGCCAAATGGCGCGCTGGAAGGGCATCCTCGGCGAGGGGCTGCGCTTCTATTCCGATCAGGCGCAGGCCACGGAAGTCGCCATTGGCGTCCTGGTCCTCAACCGCATGATCGACCTCGGACGCCCAAACGCCGTCCGCGTCACCTGATCACCAACAGGGCTGGGGCAATCTCTTGCCCGCTCGCCTCCCTGCAACACGCCGATCGTTAGTGGAGGCACATCTTGGTTGAGGAATCGAAACCATCATTTTTACGGCAAGACCAAACACGGCCGCCCTTTTTAGGTCCGACACTGCTGTACTCACCGGCACCGATGGTCCACATCCCGCCACCAGTGGTGCAACTTGGCTCATCACACCAGTGAGCTTCCATGCTTTCCGAACAGAAGTTCTTTAACATCTCCAGGCTGCTTCCAGGCTTCACGGCGGGCTGAATACAATTGCTAGGAGGATAGGATTGCCGCGCCGGGCGCCGCTCCGGCTGACGGTCGGGTTGGGCGTAGGAATACTGGGGAATCCTCGGTGATGTCGTGCCATCATACGGCATTCCGCCCGATGACCCGCGGCGGCAATCGCTCGTTCCTGCCGTGCAGGGGTCGTAGTCGGGCGCGGTGCGCAGCGTGTTGCGTCGGTTGATCTCGTTCATCGCGTTAAGCTGCTGACCGAAATTCAGCACCGTCTGCATGTCTTGCGCGTTCCGCCGCCGCTGGTATGCCAGTTCTTCCTCAAGCTCACGCAATTCGGCCGCTTCTTGGCTGCTCCGGGAGCGAGCATACTGCGCAGACGTCTGGTCGATCTCTTTCTTTTTTGCAATGATATCAGCGCCTTCGCGTCCTTCCGGAAGGTACTTATATTGAATGGTGGGATGAAATCCGCTTTTAACCTCAAGCTCTGTAAGCGACCGGTAACGATGTATGTTTTCGTATTCTTGCCTCGTAATGGGCTTTTCCCATAGTCGGTGCTTCCCACTTTTATCTGTAATATACGCCACACAACGCGCCTCACACTCAGTCTGCCACAAATATTCCTTTTCGGGCGAGGTGGAGGGCATTCCCTTTTTGACGGTGGCGCTGCTCGACGCGGTCTTGGTCGGGGAGGCGCAGCCCGCGATCAAGACAGAAGCTATAGCAGAAGCGGCAAAGCCAACAACGCCTTTGGTCATCAGAACACCTCCAAGGGAAACCAGCCAGACACAAGGATGCCCAACGCCCATGAGCGGGAGCGCAGACACGAAGAGAAACGGCCTCTGAATCGCGCCGTCTAAAATTTGGCGCCGATCATTACAAGCGTTTACCTCCCCCAACGATCAAGGATGGATGAATAGACTGCATTTAGTTGCGCATGACAATTGCGATCCTATCAATTCAAATAAGGTGGTAAGGAGCGCGGATCTCCATATTGTCCGGCCGCGATATCAAGCAGTACGAAATTTCAGTCCGAGCAATGACCGAAAAACTTAGGAATAATTATTTTTTGGTATCACCGAATGCGCAGTCGACTCCGGTTTGTTGCTTTGTCCGACTTGGTATATCTATGACTTGGCTTAGGGCCTGTTAGGGCTTGAGCCAGTGGAGAGCAGCGGCGAGGCACAGTACTCCCATGAAGGAGACGGCGGTCTTCTCGTAGCGGGTGGCAATGGCGCGCCATTCTTTCAGCCGGGCCCACAGGCGCTCGACGAGATTGCGGTTGTTGTAGATCCAGGCTGGGCAGGCAACCGGCGCTTCGTTGCTCTTGGCCGCGACAGCCGGGCGGGCGCCGAGGCCCCACACGTGCTGCCGGAAGGCATCGGACGCATACCCGCGGTCGGCCACGATCCACGCGGGCACGTCGGGGAGGATG
>NZ_JAUQTX010000415.1:0-3406 GCF_059803775.1 Azospirillum sp. UFLA03-27
CGAGATAGCTGTTATAGTCTCGTGGGCTCGGAGATGTGTATAAGAGACAGGCAGGCAACCGTCCGTGCCTTCCAGCGCCGCCAGCGCGTCGGCGATCACCGGGGCGACGGTCAGCGCCGGTTCGGTCAGGTCGTTGCGCCGCTCCTTCAGCAGCGCGGTCAGCGCCGCGGCGTCGGCGGGCGCCTCGGTGAAGCGGGCCGGGGCCGAGAAGGCGCTCTTGAAGGCGCCCTTGCGCGCCTTGAACACGGCGGGGGTCGGCACCGGCACGCCGGGGTTGACCAGCACCGCATGGGTTTCCGGCAGAGCCGGCGCCTCCTCCAGCACCTCTCCCACGCCGCCGAAATAGCAGCTCCGCCCGGCGACGCAGACCGGCACGTCGGCGCCCAGCGATGCCGCGACCTCGTAGATCCGCCGGTCGGTCACCGGCACGTCCCACAGCCGGGCCAGGGCGCGCAGCGTCGCCGCCGCGTCCGCCGAGCCGCCGCCGATCCCGGAGGCGACGGGCAGAACCTTCTCCAGCACGATCATCGCATCGGCCTCGCGGCCCAGCCGGGCGGCCAGCGCGTGGGCGGCCCGGATGACGAGGTTGTTCGCCGGATTTTCCCCCATCAAGGCCGGGCCGAAGGGGCCGGAGATGGCCAGCCGCGGCCCGACCGGCGGCAGGTCCACCCCGCGCAGCGCGATCCGCGCCACGCCCGGCTGCACCGTCACCCGGTCCGCCACGTCGGCGAAGGCGACGAGGCTGTCCAACTCGTGATAGCCGTCGTCCCGGCGGCCCACCACATGCAGATAGAGGTTCAGCTTGGCCGGCGCGGCCTCGGCGATGGCGCTCATGGTCGGGTCCCCCGAAACGAAAAGCCCTTCTTCCCGGCAGGGGGAAGAAGGGCTTTATGCGGCATGGGTGCGGCGAGCGCCAGAGCCTATGCAGGCGCGGCTTACTGAAGCTTCGGCGCCGCAGCCTCGGCGGCCTTGGGGTCCACCAGACCCTTGTCCAGCTTGGCCCGGATGTCCTCTTTCTGCGGCTCCTCCTCCGCGGTGCGGAGCGCGCGGGTCCATTGGAAGCGGGCCTCGTTGCGGCGCCCGACGCGCCAGTAGGCGTCGCCCAGATGGTCGTTGATAGTGGCGTCGGTCGGCTTCAACTCCACCGCGCGCTCCAGCTTCTCCACCGCCCCTTCGAAATCGCCGGTGCGGTAGAGCGCCCAGCCCAGGCTGTCGACGATGTAGCCGTCCTTGGGGCGCAGGGCGACGGCCTTCTCGATCATTTTCTTGGCCTCCTCCAGGTTCAGCCCGCGGTCGACGTAGCTGTAGCCCAGATAATTCAGCAGGAAGGCCTCGTCCGGCTTCAGCGCCAGCGCCGCCCGCAGGTCGTGTTCAGCGTCCGGCCAGCGATCCACCTTGTCGTAGGACATGGCGCGGGCGTAGAGCACCGCCCAATGCCGCTCCTCCGGCGTGCCGATGCGTTCCAGCGCCTTGCTGTAGCTGTCGGCGGCCTCGCCGTACCGCTTGGCGACGCGGTACAGGTCGCCCAGCCGGATCAGCGCGTCGGTGCGCTCGGGACGCTCGGCGGACAGGGAGGAGAAAGCGGCGATGGCGTCGTCGGTGCGTTCCAGCCGGGCGAGGCTCTCGGCGGCGCGCAGCCGGGCGGTCCAGCCCAGCACCGGGTCCTTCTCCAGCGCCTGGAACTCGACCAACGCGTCGGCGTGGTGGTCGCGGTTCTCCATGATGTCGCCGATCATCAGCCGCGCCAGGGACAGGTCGGGGCGCAGATGAAGGGCGATCCGCCCGAACAGCAGGGCGGTTTCCTCCGCCCCCTCGTGATGGATGGCGCTGCCCAGGTCGAACAGGGCCTCCGCCAGCCCCTGCTTGGCGTCGGACACCACCGCGGCGGCGGCCGTGCCCTCGTCCAGCGCCTTCAGCGCCGGCTCGACCATCAGGCTGTCGGGGTTGCCGGCGCGGAAGGACTCGTACAGCTTGCGGGCTTCGTCCTTGCGGCCGCTGCGCTCGTAGAAGCTGCCGACGATCTGGATGACGCGCAGCGGCGCCTCCTTGTCCAGCACGCGGGCGAAGCGTTCCCCGGCGGCGTCCTTGCGCCCGCCCAACTCCAGCAGCAGACCGGCGTGCAGGTCGTGCAGGGCGGCGAAGCCGCTGGCGGTGGAGAGCGGCTCCAGCGCCTTCAGCGCCGCGTCGGTCTTGCCCTCCGCGGCGGCCAGCCAGGCGTCGATCAGCGGGCCGATGTATTTCGCCATGCCCTCCTTGGGCATGCGCGCGGCCATGGCCTTGGCTTCCTTCAACTTGCCGCGGGCCAGATTGTCGGAGGCCAGCAGGGCGATGGCCATCTGCGGGTCGTTGTCCTGTTCCAGCAGCCGCTTGGCGAGGTCGATGGCAGCGTCGAACTGCCCTTCGCCCAGCTTCAGCAGGTAGGTGCGGCGCAGCAGCGTCAGGTCGCCGGGGTCGGCGGACAGGGCGTGCGCCATGAACAGGGCGGCGGCGGCCCAATCATCCTGGCGCTGGGCGAAGCGCCCGGCCAGATAGCTGCCCGTCGCCGAGGTCAGCGACGGACGTTCCGTCGCCGCCGGGGCCGCGGCGACGGCGTTGCCGGCCGGCAGGAGGCCCGCCGTCGAAAGGAGCAAGGCGCCAAACGCCGTCCGACCAAATCGGGCCCGGCCAAATCGGAATGTCATCATGCCGCGTCCACCTGCACGCCTACGGAGTCCGGATCAGGAAAGCCTGAAACTCGATTCCTCAGTCTAACACCAACCGCCGGCAAGGGTTAACCACGCTGCGGCCCGATCCATCGCATGTCTCGGCCGCTCAATGCCCCCCGTCCTAGCGCCATTCGGCGGCGACACGCCGGATGACGTCCGGGCGGAGGACGTCGACCGCGTGGGCGTCCATGTGGGCCGCCAGCGAGTCCGGCATGTCCGGCGAGAGGGCCGCCCCCTCCACCCGCCAGCGGGCCATCCAGGACAAGGTGCGCAGCCAGGTCAGCCGGCGCAAGGGCCGGCGCCACGGGCGCACCGCCTCGGCCAGCGCGGGCGGCACCGCGGCCTCCCAGGCCGCGTGGAACGCCGCGACCTCGTCCGGCGCCAGGACCGCCGCGACCTCCCGCTCCCATTTGGTGGAGGTGTAGAGGCTGGCGTGGGCGAGGTCGATGGCCGGGTGGCCGTACTGGGCCTTCTCCAGATCGGTGAACCACGCTTTGCCGGCGGCGTCGATCAGGAAGTTGCCGGGGTGGACGTCGCTGCCGACCAGCGTGATGGGGACCGGCGCCGCGCAGCGGAAGGCGCGGGCGTCGTCGAGTTCCCGCTCCAGCAGGGCGAGGGCGTTCGGCGCCAGCCCGGCGCGCTCGAACCACACCGCCTGCCGCTCCACCTGGGCCAGGGTTGCCGCCACCGGGCTGTCTCTT
>NZ_JAUQTX010000416.1:0-3394 GCF_059803775.1 Azospirillum sp. UFLA03-27
ACTCGCGTATAATCGTCGGCAGCGTCAGATGTGTATAAGAGACCGCCCCCGCTTGCGCGTGGGTCCCTCCCCCCCCCGCTGCGCAGGGGAGGGCCAGGTTTCCCCTCCCCGGCGCAGCGGGGGAGGGTCAGGGTGGGGGCCCGTCTCGGACACTCCCCACCACACCCAAACAAAAAAGGGGCGCCCCAGCGAGCGCCCCTTTCTCATGTCCCGGAACCCCTTACCGCGAGGCGCGGTTCGCGGCGCTGACCAGGGCGCGCAGCGAGGCGGTCACGATGTCCGCGTCCATGCCGACGCCGAACAGGGTGCGCTCGTCTTTGGTCTTCACCTCCACATAGGCGCAGGCCTGGGCGTCCTCGCCCTCGCCGACGGCGTGCTCGCGGTAGTCCACCACATGCAGGTCGATGCCGGTGCCCTGGCGCAGCGCGTCCAGGAAGGCGTCGATCGGACCCTTGCCCGAGCCCTTCAGCGTGCTGACCACCCCGTCGCGCGACACCACCACGTTCAGCACGCGGGCGCCGGAGTTCGGGCCGCGCGGCTCGGTCGAATGCTCAATCAGGGCCAGCGGGGCGTCGACGTCCAGATACTCGGCCTTGAAGGCGTTGTGGATGTCGGCGGGGGCCAGTTCCTTGCCGGTCTCGTCGGCGATGCGCTGCACCGTCTTGGAGAACTCGATCTGCAGGCGGCGCGGGATCTGGATGCCGTAATCCTTCTCCAGCACATAGGCGATGCCGCCCTTGCCCGACTGGCTGTTGATGCGGATCACCGCCTCGTAGCTGCGGCCCAGGTCCTGCGGGTCGATGGGCAGGTACGGGACCTCCCAGGTGCCGTGGTTGGACTTGGCCAGCGCCTTCAGCCCCTTGTTGATGGCGTCCTGGTGCGAGCCGGAGAAGGCGGTGAAGACCAACTCGCCGGCGTAGGGGTGGCGCGGATGGACGGGCAGCTGCGTGCAGTATTCGGCGACGCGGACGATCTCGTTGATGTCGTCGATGCGCAGCTCCGGATCGACGCCCTGGGTCAGCAGGTTCAGCGCCAGCGTGATGACGTCCACGTTGCCGGTGCGCTCGCCGTTGCCGAACAGCGTGCCTTCCACGCGGTCGGCGCCGGCCAGCATGCCCAGCTCCGCCGCCGCGACGCCGGTGCCGCGGTCGTTGTGCGGGTGCAGCGAGATGATCGCCGCGTCGCGGTTCTTCATGTTGCGGCAGAACCACTCGATCTGGTCGGCGTGGATGTTCGGGGTGGACATCTCCACCGTCGCCGGCAGGTTCAGGATGACCTTGTTGGCGGCGTCGGCGCCCCAGGTCTCCATCACCGCCTCGCAGATTTCCAGGGCGAACTCCAGCTCGGTCCCGGTGAAGCTCTCCGGCGAATATTGCAGGACGATCTCGGTCTCCGGATGCTCGGCGGCCAGCTGCTTTATCAGCTTGGTGCCGGCGACGGCGATGTCGACGATGCCCTGGCGGTCCAGCCCGAAGACGACGCGGCGCTGCAACTCGGAGGTCGAGTTGTACAGGTGGACGATGGCGCGCTTGGCGCCCTTGATGCCCTCGAAGGTGCGGCGGATCAGCTCCTCACGGGCCTGGGTCAGCACCTGGATGGTCACGCCGTCGGGGATCTTGCCGCCCTCGATGATCTCGCGGCAGAAGTCGAAGTCGGTCTGCGAGGCGGCGGGGAAGCCGATCTCGATCTCCTTGAAGCCCATCTTCAGCAGCGCGTCGAACATCGCGCGCTTGCGGTCCGGACCCATCGGTTCGATCAGCGCCTGGTTGCCGTCGCGCAGGTCCACCGAGCACCAGACCGGCGCCTTCTCGATGGTCCGGTTCGGCCACTGGCGGTCGGTCAGCTTCACCGGGGCGAAGGGGACGTACTTCTCGTGCTTGGCAGCAGAGGTCGCAGACGTGGCGGCGGCGGGGGTGGCGATGTGGTTCATGACGCTTCGTGATCCCTTGGGAGCCCCGGTTTCGCGGCGGGGCGTTGTCTCGTGTCGTGTGGGGACCGGCGGGACTACGGTCGCCGAGCTGCCGGGCGGCTCAGCGACCGTTCCTAAGTCGCAGCCCCGGCCCCAGCCGGGAGACACGCTTCGCCCCGCAAGGGCGCGTGCAATAGGTGCTCATGGGAAAACAGACACTTCGACCAGGGAACAGGGCAGACGAACGCAGACGACCCGGACGCTCAGAGCGCCGGGGTGATAAGTCGCAGAAGGGCGTTCGTGTGGTCGATGCGGATCATGGGCCACACTCTGCGCAGGCAGGCTTGCTCTGTCAAGCCACGATTCCATGAAATCTTCTTTCGCAGAATGGGGCTTTACGTGAAGAACAGGCGGTAGAGGACCGGCAGCAGGATGGCCGTCGCCAGCCCGTTCAGCCCCATCCCCAGCCCGGCGAAGGCCCCCGCCACCTCGTTCACCTGGAGCGCGCGGGCGGTGCCGATGCCGTGGGCGGCCACCCCCATGCCGAAGCCGCGCGCCCTCCAGTCCTTCACCCGGACGAGGTTCAGCACCCAGGTGCCGAAGGACGCGGCGATGATCCCGGTCAGGATCACGAAGACCGCGGTGAGGGAGGGTAGGCCGCCGATCTGCTCCGACACGCCCATGGCGATGGGGGAGGTCACCGACTTCGGCGCCAGCGACAGCATGGTCCGCTCCGACGCGCCCAGCGCCCAGGCGATGGCGACGGCGCTCAGCGCCGACGCGGCGGACCCGGTCAGCAGGGCGACCAGCAGCGCCACGGCGGAGCGCCGGACCTGCTGGAACTGGCGGTAGAGCGGGACCGCCAGAGCCACCGTGGCGGGGCCGAGCAGGAAATGCACGAACTGCGCGCCGTCGAAATAGGTGCGGTAGTCGATCCCCGCCACCATCAGCGTCGCGGCGATCAGCAGCACCGCGATCATCACCGGGTTCAGGACGGGCCGCCGCCCGAACCGCTCGAACACCCACATTCCCGCCTGATAGGCGGCCAGCGTCAGGGTCAGGCCGGCAAGCGGGCTGGCCGACAGATAGACCCAGATCTCGTGGAAATCGGGGCTCATGACGCGTTCTCCCCACTGTCGGTTTCCCCATTGCCGGTCTCGGCGTCGGGGCCGCGGCGGCTCAGCACGCTCATCACCCAGGCGGTCAGCGCGACTCCGATCAGCGTGCTGCCCAGCAGGGCGGCGGCGATGGGCAGGGCCTCCGCCTCCAGGCGGTTCAGGTGCGCCATCACCCCGACGCCCGCCGGAACGAAGAGAAGCGACAAGTGGCGCAGGATGCCGCCCGCCGTCTCTTGCAGCGGCTCCGGCACGCCGCCGCGGACCAGCAGGCCGACGAACAGCAGGACCATGCCCAGCACCGGCCCCGGCACGGGCAGATGCAGCAGGCGGGCGGTCAGTTCCCCTGCCAGCTGGCAGGAGAGAAGAA
>NZ_JAUQTX010000417.1:0-3308 GCF_059803775.1 Azospirillum sp. UFLA03-27
GTTATAGTCTCGTGGGCTCGGAGATGTGTATAAGAGACAGAGGAAGGGCTGTTCAAAGCGGTCGTCCGGCAGTCCATCCTGCCGCAGTTCCAGATGGGCGAAGACCTTTTGGACAGCTTCACCGGCAGCAGTGAGGAGTTCCTGCGCATCCTGACCCGCGGTTTCTGGGAGATGGAGCAGAGTCCCAACGCCGGACTGTCGAAGCTGGTCATCGCCGAAGCGCAGAACTTCCCCGACCTCGCCCGCTTCTACATGGAGGAGGTCGTCTTGCGCGGCCGCCGCTTCTTCGCGCGCATCCTGCGCCGCGGCATTGAGCGCGGGGAGTTCCGACCGGTGGATGTGGAGCAAATGGCCCGCGTCATCGCCGCCCCGCTCAGCATGCTGTCGCTGTGGAACCACTCGCTGCGCCCCTTCGAGCCGGACCCCGCCGCGGCCTCCGCCGAATCCTACCTCGACGCCTACCTCGACCTCGTCCTCAACGGGCTGAGGGCCGAACCCAAGGACCGCATCCCATGATCGACGCCGCCCGTTCCGATGGTCCCGCCGCCAAGCCGCGGCGCCGGCTGCTGCTGCCCCTGCTGATCGCCGGGGCGCTGGCCGCGGGCGGCGTCGCCTGGAAGGTGACGAGCAGCCGCGACGCGGTGTCGCCCGCCGCGGCCAGCCTGCCCCCGGCGGAGCGGGCGGTGGAGCTGTCGCCCGTCGAGCTGACCCGCATGGCCCCGCGCCGTCTGACCGAGTTGGTGCGGCTCAGCGGCTCCGTGAAGCCGATGGAGCAATCCATGGTGAAGTCGGAGGTCGCCGCCCGGCTGGTCGAGGTGCCGGTGCGCGAGGGGCAGGCCGTCCGGAAGGGCGATGTGCTGGCCCGCTTCGACACGGTGGAGCTTCAGGCCAAGCTGGATGAGAAGCTGAGCAATCTGGAGGGCGCCAAGGCGCAGCTCGTCCTGGCGGACAAGACCCGCGCGAAGAATCTGGCGCTGCGCCAGAAGGACATCGTCTCGGAAACCAACATGGATCAGGCGCAGAGCACCTTCCGCTTCCAGCAGGCCACCGTCGCAGCGCTGGAGGCCCAGGTGGACCTCGCCCGCAAGGCGCTGCGCGACGCGGTGGTGGTGAGCCCGATTGACGGAACGGTGGCCGAGCGGGCGGTCAATCCCGGCGAGACGTTGGCGGTCAACGCCAAGATGTTCTCCGTCGTCGATCTCAGCCGCGTCGAGGTCGAGGCGGCGGTGCCCGCCGACGACGTGGCCCGGCTGAAGCCCGGCCAGACCGTGCGGCTGCGCGTGGAGGGCTTCGGCGAGCGCGACTTCGTCGGCCGGATCGCCCGCATCAACCCGATGGCCCGCGCCGGCACCCGCGCCATCCCCGTATACATCGTCCTCGACAACGCCGACAGAGCCTTGCGCGGCGGCATGTTCGCCGCGGGCGACGCGGTGGTCGACGAGGTGGAGGGCGCCTTCGCCCTGCCCCCGGCGGCCGTCCGCCATGACCAGGACGGTGACTTCGTGCTGGTCGTCTCCGGGGACCGGGTGGAGCGCCGCAAGGTCGAGGTGCTGGGCGCCTGGGCGCGCGGCGATCTCATGCAGGTGCGCGGGCTGGCCGACGGCGATCTGGCGGTGACCGCCCCCCTGCCCGGCTTGACCGCCGGGCGGGCCGTCAAGGTCATGGGTTCGTAAAGGAACGCGCCGCGCCATGCCGATCACCCGCATCAGCGTCGACAACCCCGTCTTCGCCACCATGATGATGGTGGCGCTGATGGTGCTGGGCCTGTTCTCCTACAACCGGCTGGGCGTCGACCAGTTTCCCGACGTGGACTTCCCTCTGGTCGTCATCTCCACCGAGTACCCCGGCGCCAGCCCGGAATCGGTCGAGACCGACGTCACCCGTCCCGTCGAGGACGCGGTCAACACCATCGCCGGCATCAAGACCCTGACCTCCCGCTCCTACGAGAGTCAGTCGGTGGTGATCGCCGAGTTCGACCTGAAGACCGCCTCCACCCAGGCGTTGCAGGACGTGCGCGAGAAAGTGTCGGCCCTGCGCCCCAAGTTCCGCGACGAGGTGAAGGACCCGCAGATCACCCGCTTCAACCCGGACGACCAGCCTATCCTCTCCCTCGCGGTGAAGTCGGATATCCGCAGCTTGCGCGACCTGACCACCATGGCCGACCAGATCGTCCTTAAGCGCCTGCAGAACGTGCGCGGCGTCGGGCGGGCGACCATCGCCGGCGGGGTCAAGCGGCAGGTCCAGGTGCGGCTGCGCCCGGAACGGCTGGAGGCGCTGGGCGTCGGCGTCGACCAGGTCCTCAAGGCGATCCGCGACGAGAACCAGGACATTCCCGCCGGCACCGTCTCCGGCAACGGGGCGGAGCGCGTCGTCCAGGTCGATGGTCGCGTCATCAACCCGCGGGAGCTGCTCGACATCATCGTCGCGCGTCGCGGCGGCGAGCCGGTGCGGCTGCGCCAGATCGCCGAGGTGCTGGACGGCCAGGAGGAGCAGGACTCCGTCGCACTGTTCAATGGGCAGCCGGCGTTGGCCGTCGACGTGGTGAAGATCCAGGGCTCCAACACGGTGGAGGTGGCGCGCGGACTCTACAAGGCGCTGGACGAGCTGCGCCGCGACGGCTCCCTGCCCTCCGACGTCGCCCTGGAGGTGGTGCGCGACACCTCGCGCGGGATCATCAACTCGCTGAGCAACGTCCAGCGCACGCTGGTCGAGGGTGGCGTGCTGACCATCGCCATCGTGATGATCTTCCTGGGGTCCTGGCGCAGCACGGTGATCACCGCGCTGACCCTGCCGGTGGCGGTGATGGGCACCTTCGGCGTGTTGGCGGCCTTCGGCTTCACCCTGAACACGATGACGCTGATGGCGCTGTCGCTGGCCATCGGCATCCTGATCGACGACGCCATCGTGGTGCGCGAGAACATCATGCGCCACCTCGGCAAGGGCCAGGGGCACCGGCAGGCGGCGCTGGACGGCACCAAGGAGATCGGGCTGGCCGTCCTGGCGACCACGCTGACCATCGTGGCGGTGTTCCTGCCCGTCGCCTTCATGGGCGGCATCATCGGGCGCTTCTTCCTGCAATTCGGCATCACCGTGTCGGCGGCGGTGCTGATCTCGCTGTTCGTGTCCTTCACGCTGGACCCCATGCTGTCCAGTCTGTGGTACGACCCGGCAGCCCACGGGCGGCACGGGCGCGGCGTCTTCGGGCGCTTCGCGGCGGGCTTCCAGGGCGCCTTCGACGCGCTGGCGCGGGTCTATGGCCGGGCGCTGCGCTGGGCGCTGCGCTGGCGCTGGCTGGTGCTGCTGATGGC
>NZ_JAUQTX010000418.1:0-3338 GCF_059803775.1 Azospirillum sp. UFLA03-27
GGGTGAGGGGGGTGCACGTGGTGGTGTGTTCGGCAAAAGCGCAACCCCCTCACCCTGACCCTCTCCCCGGAGGGGAGAGGGGATTTTGGAAGCGGTGGTGCTGGCTGGCTCACGCCGCCGCGGCCACCCGCTCAATCTTGGCGGGGAGGCCCTGGCGCACCGCCGTTCCGGCGATGGGATCGACCCAGACCGAGGCGCCCGGACGGGTCGGGTCGTGCAGGCCCAGGTCGTTGATGTTCACCCCGGCCCCGATCTCCGGCACCACCGGCTGGCTGTGGCCGCCGATGACGTGCGGCCGCGCCCCGAACTCCTTGTGGCCGAAGCCGTGCTCGACGGCCAGCACGCCGGGCATCACGCCGTGCCGGACGATGGCGGTCGCCTGTTCCGACCCGCCCGGCGTGGCGATGCGGATGCGGTCGCCGGTGGCGATGCCCAGCCGCCGCGCGTCCTCCGCGTTGATGCCCACCGGGTTCTCCGGATGCAGGTGGCGCAGGCGGTTGGCGGCGATGGTGTAGGCGCTGACCAGCACCGATTTCGAGCTGATGAGCTGGAAGGGCCAGTCCTCCGCCGTGTGGATCTGCCGCATCGGCGTGCCGTCGGCGAAGGCCGGGGGCGTCCACGCGGCGGTGCCGGTCCACCGCTTGCCGGTGACGCTGCTCTTGGCCGCGCCGACCGCCTCGTTGTAGACCAGCAGCCCGTCCTTGAAGCGGTGGGTGGCCCTGTCGCCCTCGAAGCCCTCCGCCTGGTTCTGGTAGCGCCCGCCGCGCGCCAGCATGAAGGCGACCTTGCGCCACTCCTCCTCCTTCAGCACCGACTGGAGCGCCGGCAGGACGCGGGCGACGCCGGACAGGGCGATGTCCTCGTCGGTGGCGTCGGGCACCGGCTGCTTGCCCAGCCACGCGATGTTGGCGCCGCCGCGCAGGTACCAATCCTCGGGCCGTTCCAGCGGGTGGGTGTTCCCGTCCATGTCGGCGATGGCGTCCGGGCCGAAGCCGGGCAGGCCCAGCCGCTTCGCGAGCGCGATCAGGAAGGTTTCCATCTGGACGTGCCGGCCCTCCGGCAGCGGTTCGGTGCGCGGCGTCACCACCGGCCAGCGCGCCGTCGAGGTCTTGGTCGGCACGCCTGCCCAGGGGGCCGCCCAGCCCCAGGTTTCGTACAGCACGGTGTCGGGGATGATGTAGTCGGCGAAGGCCGTGGATTCGTTGATGAAGGGGTCGATGGCGACGATCAGCGGCAGCGCCTTCGGGTCGCGCAGCTTCGCCTCCACCTGGGCGCGGACGCCGGGGATGCCGTAGACCGGGTTGCTGTTCCACAGGAACAGAGCCTTCAGCGGGTACGGGTAGCCGTCCACCACGCCGCTGGTCAGATACTCGGTGGTGAGCTGCGGGGCGTTGGGGTACCAGGGCGCCTTGGCCGGATAGGGCTTGCCCGCCTCTTTTTTCGCCTTGAACTCGCTGGACTTTTCGTAGGGTACGGGGCGGCTGATGGCGGTGCCGGAGGGCTTCACCTGTCCGGGGAAGCTGGCCAGCTTGTAGCGCGGGCCGTCCTGCTCGTCCGGGAAGCGCCCGCCGCCGAAGATGGTGCCGCCCTTCCAGTTGAGGTTGCCGATCAGCGTGTTCAGCGTGACCACGCCGAAGGCGTTGTAGAAGCCGTTGCCGGCCATCATGCCGCCGTGGGTGTTGGCGGCGGCCTTCTTGCCGTGGCTGGTGAACTCCCGCGCCAGCCCGGCGATGACGTCGGCGGGGATGCCGCAGGCGTCGGCGTAGCCGGCGAGGTCGAGCTTCATCGCCTGCTCGCGCAGCAGGGTCAGGCTGGTCTTCACCGCGACGTCGCCCGCCGGAGTCGCCACCGTCCCGCCGTGGAACAGAGCGGCCGGTCCCATCAGTGCGTCGTGGGCCACCGAAGTCCCGCTGGGGTCGAGCACGACGAAGGCGTCCTTGGCGCCGTAGCGCTCTTTCTCGTCCAGCGTCACCCAGCCGAGGTCGGAGGCGCGCAGCATCCGCCCGTCTCGCGGGTGGCCCGCCTGCTGGATCACCAGATGGGTGGCGTTGCACCAGCCGGCCTCGCCCGCCGCGTCCGCCGCCTTGCCGTTGGGCTGGGACAGGTAGTTGGTGTCGATGCGCCCGTTCTCGAACATCCAGCGCATCATGCCCATGACCAGGGCGCCGTCGGTGCCGGGCCGGATGGGAATCCAGTTGGACCGCTCCGCCGCCGCGCGGTTATCGGCGTTGGTCAGCACGGGATCGACGACGACGTAGTTCAAGACACCGTCCGTCCGCCCCTTGGCGAGCAGCATGGCCTGCCGCTTGAACGGGTTGCCGGCGTTCGACGGGGCGGTGCCGATGAACAGCACGAACTCGGCGTTCTGCAGGTCCGGCTTGGCGTGCGGCATCTTCTTGGCGTCGCCGAACACCGCCCCCGAACCGGAGCGGTAGGCGCCGCCGCAATAGGAGCCGTGGCCGACGAAGTTGATCGTCCCCAGCGCCTGGTTGAAGAAGCGCCGCACGAAGGGCTCCCGCCCGTCGTTGACCGACGACAGCAGGGCCACCTGATTGACCTTCGGCCCCAGTTCGGGGGCGGCCGGGTCGATGAGCGTCTTCAGGTCGCGCAAAGACCGCAGGCCGGGCACCGGGCCTTCGCCGAACAGGTCGCCGCCTTCCGCGATCTCCTCGACCAGCCGGTCGAAGGCGATCGGTTCCCAGCGGCCGGAGCCGCGCGGGCCGACGCGCTTCATCGGCGTGGCGATGCGGAAGGGCGAGGTCAGCATCTCCAGCGCCGCGTTGCCCCGGCCGCAGGCGGTCGAGCGGCCCTTCAGCCCCTTCTCGTCCAGCCGCGACAGCGACTTGAAGCTCTCCTTGATCGACGTGCCATAGGGCAGGAAGGGATCGGTGGACAGCGGGCTGTAGGGGTTACCGGCGACGCGCAGCACCTTGTTCTTTTCGACGTCCACCCTGACGCGGACGCCGCACAGCGTGGTGCAGCCGAGGCAGGCGACGTTGGCGACGATCTGGCCCGGCGTCGGGGCGAGGTCGCCGGTCGCCGGATCGACGCGGAATTCGGGGGCCGGGGCGTTGCCGGAGATGGCGTGGTCGGGCTTGTCCCCGGCCCAGGCGCCCTTCACGAGCTTACGCCCGGTGTCGGAGAAGCCACCCGCGAAGGCGGCGAGCGCGCCGCCCGCGGCGCTGGACTTCAGGAGAAGGCGACGGGAAATCGACATGATGGGTGCTCCGTTCACTCGGCGGCGGCCACGGTTCCGGCGGGCGCCCGGGGGGCGCGGGCCCTGTCTCTTATACACATCTGACGCTGCCGACGATTATACGCGAGTGTAGATCTCGGTG
>NZ_JAUQTX010000419.1:0-3268 GCF_059803775.1 Azospirillum sp. UFLA03-27
GTTATAGTCTCGTGGGCTCGGAGATGTGTATAAGAGACAGCCCCGCGGGTGCTGACGCCCGCGTCGGCGAAGGTCGCCATGCCGGCGTGGCAGGCGCAGGCCGACTTCACGATGTTGATCGCCAGCGCCGCGCCCGAGCCCTCGCCCAGGCGCATCCCCAGATCGAGCAGCGGCTCCTTGCCGATGGCCGCCAGCAGATGGTCGTGGCCCGGTTCGACCGAGCGGTGGGCGACCATGCAATGGTCGAGCGCCCGGCGGTCGGCCTTGAACAGCACCGCCGCCGCCGCCGTGCAGGCGTAGCCGTCGAGCAGCACCGGCACCCGCGCCATGCGGGCGGCCAGGATGGCGCCGGCGATGGCCGCCAGCTCATAGCCGCCGAAGCAGCGCAGAGCCTCGAACGGGTCGTCCTTGGCCTGCGGGTTGGCGGCCAGACCGGCCTCGACGGCGGCGACCTTGCGGGCCAGCCCCTCGTCGTCCACGCCGGTGCCGCGGCCCGTCCAGTCCTTGGCCTCGCCGCCGAACAGCGCGTGGCAGAGCGCCGCCGCCGCGGTGGAGTTGCCGATGCCCATCTCGCCGAGCGCCAGAAGCTGGACGCCCGTCTCCACCGCCATCATGCCGTAGGCCATCGCCTGGCAGCAGTCCTCCTCGCCCATCGCCGGACCTTCGGTGAAGTCGGCGGTGGGGGTCTCCAGATCCAGCTCGTAGACGCGCAGGTCGGCGTCGGCCACCTCGCAGAGCTGGTTCACGGCGGCGCCGCCGTTCTGGAAGTTCTGGACCATCTGGGCGGTCACCGCCGCCGGGTAGGCCGAGACGCCGCGGGCGGCGACGCCGTGGTTGCCGGCGAAGACGGCGACGCGCGGGCGGCGCACCTCCGCCGGGTGCTGGCCCTGCCACGTCGCCATCCACTGGGCGATCTCCTCCAGCCGGCCGAGCGCGCCCGCTGGCTTGGTGAGCTGCCGTTCGCGCTGGAGGGCCGCTGTGCCGGCGTCGAGGTCCGGCCCCGGCAGGTTGCGCACCAGCGCGCGGATTTCCTCGAAGGTGATGGCGGGCTGCGTGTTGCTCATGGCGAAGGGTCCTGGCGCTGACGGCAGAGGATGTGATCGGGAAGCGATGAAAAAAGCGGCGCGACCTTGGACCATTCCCGACCCGCTGTCAAAGCGCCTCTCGTCCGGTCTGTTATCCGTTGTGGGCCTGTTATCCGTTGCGGCGGGCCTGGGGTTGCCGTACTCCGAAGCGCCATGTCCGCAGATTCCCCCGCCCCATCCCTCTCCCGCTGGAACTCCGATCTGGCGCTGGCCGTCGTCTTCCTGACGCGGTTGCCCCTGCGCCTGTCCGGCCCGCTGGCCGAGGACGCCCACGCCCGCGCCATGGGCTGGTTCCCCCTGGTCGGCGCCGGGGTCGGGCTGTTCGGCGGCTCCGTCTACGGGCTGGCCGCAACGGCCCATCTTCCGCCGCTGCCGGCGGCGCTGCTGGCGCTGGGCGCGATGGTCTGGCTGACCGGCGCCCTGCACGAGGACGGGGCGGCGGACGTCGCCGACGGCTTCGGCGGCGGGCGCGACAAGGCCCGCAAGCTGGAGATCATGCGCGACAGCCGGGTCGGCAGCTACGGCGTGCTCGCCATCGTCTTCTCGGTCGCGGTCCGCGCCGCGGCGCTGGCGGCGCTGGCCGAACCGCGCCTCGTCATCCCCGCCCTGCTCGCCTCGGGCGCCCTGTCGCGCGGCGGCATGGCGGTGATCGCCCGCTTCATGGACCCGGCCCGCGCCGACGGCCTCGCCGCCCGGCAGGGGCGCCCGTCGCCCGGCACGGTGGCCCTGTCGCTCGCGCTGGCGCTGGCCGTGGCCGTGGCGGCGCTGAAGGGGCTGGCCGTTGCCGCGATCCCGGCCGCGATTTTGGGGGGCGTGGCGGTGGCGTGGCAGGCGCGGCGCCAGATCGGCGGCCACACCGGCGACGTGTTCGGCGCCGCCCAGCAGGTGGCGGAGGCCGCCGTTCTGCTCACCCTGGCCGCGACTGTTGCATGAAAAACACTCGCTGGTGGCTCATCCGCCACGCTCCCGTCCCGAATCCGGGAAATGTGATCTACGGGCGAAGCGATCCCGCCGCTGACACCGGCGATTCCGACGCGCTGGCGGCACTGGCGGCGCGGCTGCCCCCGCAGGCAGTCTGGGTGACCTCGCATCTGCGCCGCACGCGGCAGACGGCGGCGGCGCTGCGCCTGCCCGGCAGCGACATGGCGCTGGTCGAGCGGGCGCTGGCCGAACAGGACTTCGGCCGCTGGGAAGGGCTGTCCCACCACGATGTGGCGGAATTGCATCCCGGGGAGGCCCGCCGATTCTGGAGCGACCCGGCGGCGGAGGCCCCACCGGACGGCGAAAGCTTCGCGGCGGTGATGGAGCGGGTGGCCGGCGTCGTCGCCCGGCTGACCGACCTCTACGCCGGGCGCGACATCGTGGCGGTGATCCATGGCGGGTCGGTCCGCGCGGCGCTGGCGCTCGCCCTGGATCTGACGCCTCAAGCGGCGCTGCGGCTGGCGGTGGCGCCGCTCTCGCTGTCGCGGATCGACCATTACGGCAGCGAGGGGGGCGGCTCCTGGTCGGTCGCGGCCCTGAACGCGCTCGGAACCTTTCCGGGCAGCGGGCGTTGACCGGACTCCGTTGGGCTACCAATAGAGGGTCAGACCATGGCAAGAAGCGCTGACGATCGCGAGGCCGCCGAGAAGCTTTGGGGCATGATCAAGGGCGTCCGCATCTGCATGATGACGACGCTGGACGAGAACGGCATTTTGCATTCCCGCCCTATGGCCACCCTGCCGCACGCGGGATTCGACGATGGAACCTTGTGGTTCTTTACGCGGGCCGACTCACCGAAGGTCCATGAACTGAAGACGCACTGGCGCGTCAACCTGTCCTACGCCGACCCCGACAAGCAGGATTACGTGTCGGTGTCGGGAGTGGCGGAGACGGTGCGTGACCGCGAGAAAATCCGTTTCCTGTGGCGGGACATTCTGTCCACCTGGTTCCCGCAGGGGGTGGACGATCCCGATCTCACGCTGCTGAAGGTCAGCGTCGATCGGGCCGAATATTGGGACAGCCCGTCGAGCGCGATGGTCTACGCCTACGGCTATGTGAAAGCGAAGATCACCGGCGAGCCGCCGAAACCGGGCGATCACGCGAAGATCGCGTTTCAGTAGGGGCGCCCAATCGGGGCATTTGCCCCCACCCTTCCCATGCCTGTCTCTTATACACATCTGACGCTGCCGACGATTATACGC
>NZ_JAUQTX010000041.1:0-35050 GCF_059803775.1 Azospirillum sp. UFLA03-27
GCGTATAATCGTCGGCAGCGTCAGATGTGTATAAGAGACAGACCTAACGGCGCGGGAGGAAACTCCCGCCCGCACCCCGCTGTGGCTGCTCATCCTGCGCCTGATCGTCGCCGCGCTGCTGATTCTAGCCCTGGCCGGGCCGCTGCTGAACCCGCGCGCCGCCCTGCCGGGCAGCGGCCCACTGCTGCTTCTGGTCGACAACGGCTGGGCGTCGGGCCGCGACTGGACGAGCCGCCGCGCCGCCATGGAGGAGCTGGTGTCGCAGGCGGAGCGGCAGAACCGTCCGGTCGTCCTGCTGCCGACCGCCCGGCCCGCCGGGGGCGAGGCGGTGAAGGCCAGCCCGCCCCTGCCCGCCTCGGAAGCCCGCCGCCTGATCCAGGCGCTGGAGCCGCACCCCTGGCCGACCGACCGCGCCGGCGCGCTGGAGGCGGTGCGCGGTCTCGCCGCGCGCGGCTCCGCCCACACCGTCTGGCTGTCGGACGGCATCGGCGACCGCACCGCCCGCGGCCTCGCCGAAACGCTGCAGCGCATGGGCTCCCTGGAGATCCTCGACGACTCCGCGGAGAAGCCGCCCCATCTGCTGCTCCCCCCCTCGTCGGAGGGCGCCGGTCTGACGGCCCGCGTGGTGCGCGCCGACGCCTCCCGTCCGGAAAGCGTCACCGTGCGCCTGTCCGGGGCCGACGGCCGCCTGCTGACCCGCCAGCCCGTCGCCTTCGACGCCGGGCAACTCACCCGCGAGGTGCGCTTCGAGGTGCCGGCGGAATTGCGCAACGACGCCGCCAGCCTGCGCGTGGAGAACGACACCACCGCCGGGGCCACCGTCCTGCTCGACGAGCGCTGGCGCCGCCGCCCGGTCGGGCTGGCCTCGGGCCGCGCCAACGGCGAGAATCAGCCGCTGCTGTCCGACCTGCACTATCTGGAACGGGCGCTGGCCCCCTACAACGAGGTGCGCCGCGGCGAGCCGGACGAGCTTCTCAAGCGCGACCTTGCCGTGCTGGTGCTGTCGGACATCGGCGCCCTGACCGGGCAGGAGGCCCAGACCATCGAGGACTGGGTGCGCAAGGGCGGCGTGCTGCTGCGCTTCGCCGGCCCGCGGCTGGCCCAGAATCCCGACCGTCTGGTGCCGGTGCGGCTGCGCCTGGGCGACCGCGCGCTGGGCGGCGCCCTGTCCTGGTCGGAGCCGGCGAAGCTGCAGCCCTTCGACGGCCGCAGTCCTTTCGCCGGCCTGCACATCCCCGACGACGTCGCCGTCTCGCGGCAGGTGCTGGCCGAGCCGGCGCTGGACCTCGCCGACCGCACCTGGGCGCGGCTTCAGGATGGCACCCCCCTGGTCACCTCGGAAAAGCGCGGAGACGGCTACATCGTGCTCGTCCACACCACCGCCAGCCCGGAATGGTCCAACCTGCCGATGTCCGGCCTGTTCGTCGACATGCTGCGCCGTCTGGTGACTCTGAGCGGCGGCGTCGCCGGCGGCGCCCATGGCGGCACGCTGGAGCCACTGGAGGTGCTGGACGGCTTTGGCCGGCTGGTGCCGCCGCCGGCCGCCGCCTTCCCCATCTCCGGGGACGCCGGGGCCGACGTGCTCGGCCCGCGCCACCCGCCGGGCTTCTACGGCACCGAGGAGGCCCGGCGCGCCCTGAACCTGACCGCCACGCTGACGCGGATCGAGCCGTTGGGCGCCATGCCCGGCGGGGTTGCCCGCGGCCCCTACGGCACGCGGGGCGAGGTGGCGCTGAAGCCGGCGCTGCTCGGCATCGCGCTGTCGCTCGCCATGATCGACCTGCTGATCGCCCTGATGCTGCGCGGCCTGCTCGGCGGCTGGCGATTTGGCGGCAAGCGCCGCCGCGCCGGGGCCGCCGCCGCGGTCCTGCTGACGCTGGGCGCGGCGCTTCCCATGGCCGCAGTCCCCTCGACCCCTGCCCGCGCCGACGACGCGCAGTCGACCAAGGTGACGGCGGAAACCTACCTCGCCTATGTGCGCACCGGAAACGGGACGGTGGACGACACCTCGCGCGCCGGGCTGGAAAGCCTTGTGGACGTGCTGACCCGCCGAACCGCGGTGGAGGCCGCCGGGGCGGTCGGCGTCGACCCGGAAACCGACGAGCTGGCCTTCTACCCCCTGCTCTACTGGCCGGTGTCCGGCGGCCAGCGCGCGTTGAGCGACCACGCCCGCGCCCGGCTGAACGAGTACATGCGCAACGGCGGCACCATCCTGTTCGACACGCGCGACCAGTCGGCGGGCGCCGTTGGGGGCAACCAGGCGCTCCAGGGCATGGTGCAGGGGCTGGACATCCCGCCGCTGGCCCTAGTGCCGCCCGACCATGTGCTGACCAAGTCCTTCTACCTGCTGAACGATTTCCCCGGCCGCTACAACGGCGGCAATCTGTGGATCGAGGCGCGCGAGGGCCGTGCCAACGACGGCGTGTCTCCCGTGCTGATCGGCGGCAACGACTGGGCCGCCGCCTGGGCGGCGAACCGCAACGGCCAGCCGCTCTACGCCGTCGTCCCCGGCGGGGAGCGGCAGCGCGAGATGGCCTACCGCTTCGGCGTCAACCTCGTCATGTACGCGCTGACCGGCAACTACAAGGCCGATCAGGTCCATGTGCCCGCGATCCTTGAGAGGCTCGGCCAGTGACCCTGCTTGACGGAACCTCCATCGCTCTGGCGCCGCTGCTGCCCTGGATATTCTTGGTGCCGCTGTTCGTGGTGGCGCTGGCGATCCTGGCGCTGGCCGTCTTCCGCCGGGCGCGCGGCGTCTGGCTGCGCGCGCTGGCGGTGGCGGTGCTGGCGCTCGCCCTGATCAATCCGTCGCTGGTGCAGGAGAAGCGGGAGCCGATCAAGGACGTGGCCGTCGTCGTGCTCGACGCCTCGCCCAGCCAGAACATCGGCGACCGCCGCGCCCGCGCCGAGGCCGAACTGGAGCGCCTGACCGAACGGCTGAAGGCGTTCGACGATCTGGAGCTGCGGGTGGTGCGCGCCGGCGACGCGGACTCCGGCGCCTCGGCCATCAACGAGACGCACCTGTTCGACGCGCTGAACCGCGCCATGGCCGACGTGCCGCGCCGCCGCATGGCCGGGGCGGTGCTGATCACCGACGGGCAGGTCCACGACGTTCCGGAAAACCTCGCCCGGCTGGCCGAGATCGGCCCGGTTCACACGCTGCTGACCGGCAACCGCGACGAGGGCGACCGCCGTTTGGCCATCGTCCAGGCGCCGGCCTACGGCCTCGTCGGCAAGCCGGTGGAGCTGACCATCCGCGTGGACGACATGCCGCGCCGCCAGTCGGCCGACGCGGCGGTGACCCTGCGCCAGGACGGCGGGCCGCCGCGCACCATCCGCGTGCCGGTGGGCCAGGACTTCCATATGGAGTTGCCGGTCAACCACGGCGGCCAGAACGTGCTGGAGATGGAGGTCGAGGCGGCGCGGCAGGAGCTGACGCTCGCCAACAACCGCACCGCCGTGGTGGTGAACGGGGTGCGCGACCGCCTGCGCGTCCTGCTGGTGTCCGGCGAGCCGCACGCCGGCGAACGGACGTGGCGCAACCTGCTGAAGGCTGACCCGTCGGTCGATCTCGTCCACTTCACCATCCTGCGCCCACCGGAGAAGCAGGACGGCACGCCGATCCGCGAGCTGTCGCTGATCGCCTTTCCGATCCGCGAGCTGTTCGAGATCAAACTGGACGAGTTCGACCTGATCATCTTCGACCGCTACCGTCGGCGCGGCGTGCTGCCGCAGATGTATCTGGAGAACATCGCCGAATACGTGCAGAAGGGCGGCGCCCTGCTGGAGGCCTCCGGTCAGGGCTACGCCACACCGCTGTCGCTGTTCCGCACGCCGCTGGGCCAGGTGATGCCGGCGGAGCCGACCGGGCAGGCCATCGACCGCCCCTTCAAGCCGACCGTGACGGAGGTCGGCCGCCGCCACCCGGTGACCGCCGGCCTGCCCGGCGACCGCCCGGACGGCGAACCGAGCTGGGGCCGCTGGTTCCATCAGGTGGAGGTCGTGCCGGGCAACGGCGCGGTGGTGATGAACGGCGCCGACGACCGGCCGCTGCTGATCCTTGACCGCGTCGGCAAGGGCCGGGTGGCACAGCTGGCGTCCGACCAGATGTGGCTGTGGAGCCGCGGCTTCGAGGGCGGCGGTCCCCAGGCCGAGCTTCTGCGCCGCCTCGCCCACTGGCTGATGAAGGAGCCGGAGCTGGAGGAGAACGACCTGCGCGCCCATGTGGACGGCAACCGCATCACGGTGGAGCGCCGTTCCCTGGAGCCCGACCCGCGCAGCATCACCCTCACCACGCCCTCCGACGAGACCCGGACGCTGGAGATGACCGAGGACCGCACCGGCCGCGCCAGCGCCACCGTGGTCGCCGGCGAGCCGGGCATTTACCGCATCACCGACGGCGAGCGCACGGCGCTGGCCGTGGTGGGCGCCGTCAACCCGCCGGAACTGGCCGACGTGCGCTCCACCGGCGACCGGCTGTCGGGCGTCGCCGACGAGACCGGCGGCGGGGTGCATTGGATTTCCGACACGGAGGGGGGCGTGAGCCCCGGCATCGACGTGCGCCGCACCCGTCCCGACCGGACGCAGACCGGCAACGACTGGATCGGCCTGCGCGCCAACGGTGATTTCACGGTGACGGGCGTGTCCGAGGTGCCGTTGCTGCCGGTGGGCGCGGTGCTGGCCCTAGCGCTGGGCGCGCTGTTGATGGCGTGGCGTCGCGAGGGGCGGTAAGGGTCAACGAAGCTGTTGCAATCGGGTCGGGTTTCCGCTTATGGTCCCGACCCTTCCGGCGCTGATCGCGCCGTTCGGTTGGGGCGTCGCCAAGCGGTAAGGCAGCGGTTTTTGGTACCGCCATTCCCAGGTTCGAATCCTGGCGCCCCAGCCAACTTATTCCCTGAGAATTCAGGTACTTAATGTCGCTTTTCCCTTTAAGCGGCAATTGCCGCTTATACGTGAGAGTGCATCACGCATAAGCGAGACGGTTCCGAACCGCTGATTTCCGGAAATCACAAGCGATGCCAACGGGTTGACGCGCTTGCTGCGCACCCGAGCGGCGCTGCGCCTTCCCCTGCTGACGATATGCATCTCCGCATTCGGGTTTCGGATTCCTCTCGCCTAAAGAGATCGCCGTCGGAGTGGAGTCCTTAGAGACCTAATCATGCGATGGTGTGCGGCGAGAGGCATGTGGCGACTGGCCGGACGTCACCACGACAATTGGAGCACCGTTGCCGATCATACAGCCATCAGGCTCGGCGGATCGGGAGGCTTCGGATGCTGCCAATCGCCAAAGACTTCTGGCCAGGGCGCGCCACACTCCTCGAAGGCGAGTCCTTCTCGTCCTGGTTCGCCCGCGTCGCTGCTGCCAACGGACTGCGGCCGGCTGAGCTGTACCGCATTGTTCAACCCGGCGGCGATCGCAATCCGAGAGACCTGGACCGGTATGCCGATATCCACCTGCTGTCCATGATGAGCGATAAGACCGGCACCTCGGTGGAGGCGCTGGAGCAATCCACCTTTCACCGTTGGTCCGGTACGGCGTACGAACGTGACGACGGTTTGGTCAAGTTCGACTGGCTGCCTCCCGCCGGTCGCGAGGAGGCGAAACGATGCTTCGGTCAGCAACTTTGCCCGCTGTGCTTGGCCGAGGATACTGTGCCCTTCCTGCGCCTCGAATGGCGCCTCTCCTTCATTACGGTCTGCACCAAGCACCAGCGCCTGTTGCTGGACCGCTGTCCCGCCTGCAACGAGCCGTTCAGCGTGCTCCGCCAGGACAGGCACGGTGGGATCTTCTGCTGGTCGTGCGGTGCCGACGCCCGAGGCTTCGTCGGGGATAACCCACCAGTTGACCCGGTGCCGGTGCAGGATGAACTGCTGAATACGCTGTCACAAGGCTGGCGGGGATTGGGGAGTTACGGGCCGGTCTATTCGTTCACTGCCCTGCGCATCTTGGCGATCATCACCCGGCTGATCGCCGGCGGAAGGCACGCCTATGCGCTGAGAGAATGGATTGCAAACCGAGAGCCAAGGTTTGCCTTGCCTCCGGAGAACCTGCCGCGGGTGCGGGATGGAGCTTTGCTGACCTCGCGCGCCCGCAGCGTGCTCGTCGGGATGGCGCACTATCTGCTGGAAGATTGGCCACACCGATTTGTTGCCGCATCACAAGACGTCGGGATGTCGAGCCGCGACGTCCGCAAGCGTGTCGACGGTGCCTATCCCTTCGCCTACGCCGATGCCGTGGAATGGAACCTGACGGAACCCTTGATCGGCAGCACGCAGGATGAGGTTCTCGCGGCCAAAGAAGTGCTCCGCAAACGAGGTCACTCGGCAACGTACCAGAAGCTGAAAGATCTACGAGGCGGGAAGTCCCGCACCATGGGCGAATTGGCTGATCCTGTATCGGAGGGAGCAGCTTGGGGTCAGGGGCGGTACTGGAAGCTGGACGGCGTTTCGGCCGAGGTGAAGGAGGCGGCGCGTCTGGCCGCGCATCGGTCTGGCGAAAGTGTCGCAGTCTGGCTGGATCGTCTGGTGCGCAAGGAATTGAATATGCCAGCTATGCGTGTATTCTGACGCGGCAAGAGAAAGTGCTGTTGCGAGTCCTCTAAGGTTGAATCCGGGAGGTGACGCATGCCGGTCCGCAAGATCGGTCTCTGCTACCGCAGTGTCTCAGGGCGGGTTCCAATGGGGGCCGGCCGGGCATCGGTCGCGGTCGAATCAACGTTGGAGCGGGACTTCGCCCTGCTGCAGCGATTCGATCGCGATGTAGCCGGTATCGAAGAGCAGCCGATACGCATCGAATACCGCGTCGGCCAGGGGACCAAGCGCCGCTATATCCCGGATTTCCTGGTCACCTACCGTGGCATCGGTCGGCCGCCGCAACTCGTGGAGGTGAAATACTCCACTGATCCGCACCTGCTGGCTGGCACCTTGGAGGAGCGCTTCGCTGCGGCTCGCCGATTCGCCGCAGAGCGTGGCTGGGTTTTCACGCTGGCAACTGAAAAGGAGATCCGCACCCCACGGCTGGAGAACGCCACCTTTCTGCTGTCCTTCCGCGACCGTCCGGCCGACCCGACGTTCAGCGACCGGCTGCTCACGGTGGCAGCGGAGGCGCCGATCACCGTGCAGGAACTGACCGACCGCGTCGCCGAAGACGCCGCGAATCGCGCGCGGGTGCTACCCAGCCTGTGGACCCTGGTCGCGCGCTTCGAGCTCGTGGTCGACCTCGACCGGCCGATCACCATGCGAACCATGCTCCGGCATCCTCAGGGAGGAGACGCATGACGAAGCGGTTCAGCTTCAGCCCCGGCGCGGCGGTCAAGCTGAGAGGGAGGCCCTGTACCATCCTGGAAGCGGTCACCGCCTCGTCGGTTCTGATCGAGGATGCCGAGACGAAGGAAACGCAGGTGGTGCCCGTCTCCAAGCTGTCCCGTCCGGACGGCGACGCGAAGCCGGAACCGACACGGACCCTGGACAGCCTTCCCGAGGACGATCTGGCTGAGGCAAAGCGCCGGTTCGGAATCATCAAGCCCCTGGTCCGGTGCGAGCGCCGCAGCCAGGAGGACGTTAAACGGGTGGCCGAGCAGCACGGGATCGGCCTCTCGACCCTCTACCGCTGGATCAAGACCTACGAAGGCCGGCGGCTCGTGTCCGATCTGGCCCCGCGGCGCAAGGGCCGCTCCATGCCCAAGCGGCTCGATGCCGCCGTCGAGGCCGTGATCGACAGCGTCATCAAGGACCTCTACCTGTCCAAGCAGAAGGTCACCGGCGAGGAGGTGATCCTGGAGGTGCACCGCCGGTGCCGGGCCGCCAAGCAGGCCAAGCCTGCCGGCAGCACGATCCGCAAGCGCCTGCGGGCGATCGATCCCCGGGAGAAGGTGCTGAAGCGCGAGGGCCGCAAGGCGGCCCACGACAAGTTCGGCCGGGTCAAGGGCGAGTTCCCCGGCGCCGACTCGCCGCTCGCGGTCGTGCAGATCGACCACACGCTGCTGGACATCATCGTGCTGGACGAGGAGATGCGCCTGCCGATCGGCCGTCCCTGGCTGACGCTGGCCATCGACGTCTTCAGCCGAATGGTGGTCGGCTACCACCTGTCGCTGGACCATCCCAGCGCCTTCGCCGTGGGGCTGTGCCTCTGCCACGGCATGCTGGACAAGGCGACGGAGTTGGAGCGACTCGGCGTCAAGGGCGAGTGGCCGGTGTGGGGCAAGCCGCGCATGATCCACTCCGACAACGGTAAGGACTTCCGCAGCTACCTGATCAAGGACACGCTGGACCAGCACGACGTCCGCTTCGAGTTCCGACCGCCCAAGACCCCGCATTACGGCGGCCACATCGAGCGGCTGGCGGGGACGCTGGGCAAGAAGATCCACGCGCTGCCCGGCGCCACCTTCTCCAGCCCCAAGCAGCGGGGCGAGTACAAGTCCGAAGCCAAGGCGAAGATGACGCTGGAGGAACTGCGGGCGTGGCTCCTGAACCACATCGTCGGCGTCTACCACAACAAGGTCCATGACGGGACCGGCTTCCCGCCGCTGGCCCGGTGGAACGAGGGCATCATTGGCAGCGACCGCATGCGCGGCCGGGGGTTGCCCGAGCCGATCCAGGACTCGCGCCGGCTCCGCTTGGACTTCCTGCCGTTCATCGAGCGCACGGTGCAGCCCGAAGGCATCGTCTGGGACAAGATCTGGTACCGCGACCCGCTGCTCTCCCAATGGGTCCGGGCCGACGAGGGCCGGCGCCGGCGGAAGTTCCGGGTTCGGCGCGACCCGACCGACATCTCGAAACTCTACTTCCTCGACCCGAGCCTGGGCGACTACGTGGAGATCCCCTACCGGGACTACGGCCGGCCGTCGATCTCCCTCTGGGATTACCGAGCGGTCGAGGCCTACCTGCGCCGCCAAGGTAAGGCCGCCGAGAACGAGGCCGCCATCTTCGAGGCCTACGAGGAGATGCACCGCATCACGGTCGAGGCCGCGAAGGAAACGAAGCGCGTCCGTCGCGAGCGGGCCAAGCAGCAGGAGCAGCGCAAGCACCGCGCCGCCCTGACGTTGGATCCGCCGCAGCCGAAAGCGATGCCGGGGCCGGCCGAAAAGTCCGAACCGAGCGAGGCCACTCGGCGTAACGGGCATCTGGCTTTGGCGGTCGACAACACGCAACGCGCGCCGACCAAGCCTTCGACGTCCCCTGGGGACTTCGACTTCGACGACAGCGAGATCAAGACGGGTGTGGAGGAGTGGTGATGGACGTCGACCTTTTTACCGGCGAGTGCGCGCCGATGCTGCCTTTCGAGTTTCCCGTCGCTGAGAACGACATCCGCATTCGGCGCATCCGGAGCCCCCGCTACGTTGACTACGAAGCCGGAAACGCGATCCTCAACCGGCTTGCCTGGCTGTACAACCATCCCAAGGCGGTGCGGCCGCCGTGCAGCCTGATCTACGCCGACACGAACAACGGCAAAACGGCGCTCGCCTACAAGTTCGTGCGGGACTTCAGCCCGCGGGAGGACAGCCCTGAGTACGGCAAGCGCCCGGTCGTTTATGTTCACGCCCCGCCCTTTGCCGACCTGAACGGCTTCTATGACGCCATCCTGCGCTCCCTGAAGGCGCCCTACCGGTCGACGGCTAGGCCCCAAGCCAAATGGGATCAGCTCCTCCAGCTGCTCGTTGCTGTTGGAACCCGTGTGCTGATACTGGACGAAGTGAACAACCTGCTCATCGGCAAGGTGGATCAGCGCTCCATGGTGCTGAACAGTTTGAAGAGCCTCAGCAACGAGTTGAAGATCCCGGTCGTCGCGATGGGCACCCAGGACGCCGTGCGCGTCTTCCAGACCGACCAGCAACTCGGCAATCGGTTTGAGCCGATTGGCATCCCGCGCTGGGCGCTGTCCAAGGATTACGCTGTGTTCATCGCCCGCTACGTCCAGCGCCTGGAACTGAAGCAGGAGAGCAACTTCCGCTCCAAGGAACTGGTCGGCCGTATCCACAGCATGTCGGAGGGACTCACCGGCGAGACCTGCAAGCTGCTGGCACTGGCAGCTGAGATGGCGGTTCATAGCGGCCGGGAGATCATAGACATGGGCACTCTAGACCAAGTGCCTTGGGTGATGCCCAGCGAGCGGCGGAGAGCGGCAAGGTAGCATATTTCCGTCTTTGTGTTTGCATTATCGCGGTATTTTTCTATGACACCCTGCTATACGAATGATCCTTTACATACTATCTATTTGATTAACAGACTTTAATGGATTGGTAAACCGCAAGCGGCTGGTCGCGTAATGCGTTCAATGCCATCATATAGAAAAGTTATTTTCACTAAATATAGACTTCTAACTGCAGGACTTTAATATTAAGGTGCTTTCTGGTCGCAGAGTTATTCAGAGCAAATGGGTCACACAGGAAGAACGCCGTTTTGGGCAGGGCTGCACTTCTGGAGAAGCCTGATGCTATTTGGAGCACTTCCAGACACTATTTTTCGGCCGCTTTCGTACAGCTATCGACACGCCTATGCGACGCTTCTCTCCCAGATGCACAACGGACTGTTCGGGCTGGAAAGCACCCGCCAGCCGGAGCGGGACGAGGTTATGGCGGAGTTGGAGGAGGGGCTCTTCTCTTACATCGCCGGTCTTCCGGATGAGGAACGCCCCGAGTTCCGCCTCACGGCATCGCTCGCATACTACGAGATGGTCGAGTGCGGCTGGCTGCGCGAGTTGCGCGAGGGATGGACGGTCTACGTCGAGATGGATCCCGTTGTGGCTCAGTTGCTCGGCGCCCTTTGCGGCCTTTCGGAGCGGCGCGGCGACACGTTTGGCGGCACCGTGGTCAGCGTGGTCAGCAACCTCGAAAGCGTGACACACGACCCTGCTACCAACGCGCAAGGTGTCGCCGAGGCAGCACGCCGGGCCAAGGAGTTCGCGCGCTATGCTCGCGGTGTCGTCGGCAACCTGAAGAACATCGAGCAGTCGCTGCTCTCGCAGGCGTCGCTGAACGGGCTGGTGAAAACGTTCTTCGACGACTTCGTGCAGACCATCGTGATCGGCGACTACCGCAAACTGACGTCGGCGCGCAATCACCCGTACCGCCATCGCTACCGCGTCATGGACCTCGTCGCACGCATCTCCTCGGATGCGGCACTGTTCCGCTCGATCGCCGAGAACTTGGTCGCTCAAGGCGTGACCGACAACCTGGAGAGCGCCGAGGCAGCCCTCGACGAGCAACTCCGCGAGATCCGCCTGTCGATGGAGACCATCGAGACCTTCCGCAATCGCATTGACCTCACCAAGGGGAACATCGAGCGGCGATTTTCCAACACCCTGCGCTACATAGACCTAATTGACTCCGGCCGTGTGGAGCGTTTCGCCCTGGGCCTAGCGACGGTGGCGCGGGCGCTTCCCGACCTTCCTTTCGACGCCGAAGTGCCGGTTGATACGACGCTGTTCGTAACGCCGTCCCACATCGGCGGGGAGCGGCTGTCCAAGCCGGAAAAGCCGCGCGTCGAGGTGAAGCGCCGGCGTTTCACCAAGCCGCCCATTGATCCGCTGCAGCGGGCGTTCGAGCACGCCAAGCAGGCGTTCGACCGCCGTCTGCTCCTCACGCCGGACCAGTTCATGGACTATGTGCGGATGAAGGTGGATGCGGCACGGGTGCAGGGCCGGGATGAGGTGACGGCGGCCGACATCCCGCCGAGGGACATCGAGGAGTTCCTGATTTTCTCGGCGCTCCGGGCGCTGCCCATCCGGCGCGTTCCCTTGCCGGACGGGTACGTCATCGAGCACCGCGACGGAACGGTCGAGAACGACTGGCTGATCTGCCGCGACTTCGTATTGCGGCGCGACGGCGGCTCCGCCGCCGTCCCGAAAGCCCCGGATTTGACTGCATAGAGGCTGGAGCATGCTCACCGATCTGCAAAACCTCGTCGACCGCGCCGTCGGGAAGGAGGCGGAGAGCCTCGAAGAGAACTTGCGGGCGACCGTGCGGGCGCTCTGGGACCGGCAATTTATCTACGCCGACGACCATGGCGGATCCGCTCCTTACGAATTCGCCAAACGGTATCGATCCTACTTCGGCTCGCTGTTCGATGCCATGGGCTACAATTTCTTTGTGGAGGAGAAGGAGCGCATCGTCGGCATCCTCGATCAGGCCGGCGTGGCGCCACGCACAATGCGGTGGGACGAGACGCTGTTCCTACTGGCTTTACGGATCCTCTATGAGGAGAAGGTCCGCGGGTTCGATATGAAGGAGCGCGGGCGCGGCGACGTCACACTCTCGCAGGTGTGGAACCTCATCGAAGAACGCGCCATGCGCAAGCGCCCCTCGCTGACGCGCTGCATCGAACTAGTGCGGCGCTTTCAGCGTCACGGGCTGGTGCGTTTCCTTAACGAGCACGACGAGGACGCCACCCTGGAAATCCGGCCGGCCATCCGCTTGGCGATGAGCGAGGCCAGCCTCGACTCCCTCATCCGATACGCCCAGGCAAATAGTGCCGGACAGCCCTCCGTCCGGGATGTCCCCGAAGACGACGATCTCGACGACGATAACCTCAACGACACGAGCGACGGCGGGGGCGACACCTCTTGAGGCACCGTTCGGCCGCCCCCGTTCCTTGCCACCCAGAGATACGAGTGCTCCATGTCCGCCACCGTGATTACGCCGGACCACACCCGCCGCCTCGACGACGCCCTGCCGCTGCCGTCCTTCTTCGCGGTGCGGCACCTCGCGTTCGTGAACTGGTACGCCTTCTTCAAGGAGGACCTGGAGGTCCGCGGCCGCACCGCCTTCCTCGGGCACAACGGGGCCGGCAAATCGGCCATCCTAGACGGCATGTACACGCTGCTCACAGGCAACCCGTCGCGCCTGCGCCTCAACGCCTCGGCTCAGAACGAGGAGATCTCGAAGTCCTCCAAAAAGCGTCGCACGGTGCGCGACTACTGTCTCGGCGCCATCGACGACGTGGACAGCGAGGGCGAGAACGATGGCGACGGAGATGGGGATGGCGTCACGCTTTTGCGCGATCAGGCCATCTCGTACGTGCTCATGGGGTTCGAGCGCACCGACACACGGCGCCAGGTCACGATCGGCATCTGCCTGACCACGCACAAGCAATCGGCCAAGGAAGACACCGAAGCGCTTTTTATCGTCGAGGGACGCCTCCTGACCACCGACGACGTGGCCGAGGGCGGCATCAATTCGGACGGAACGGTGTGGTCGGACGCGCTGCCCTGGGATGAAGTGCGCGCCCGCCTGGATGCGGATCCGGCGTTGACGGTGCATGTTCGCAAGGGGCCCGAACTCTTCGTGGCGGAGGTCTGTAAAATCCTCGGCCCGGAATTAGGTAGTATGGACCGCAGCCGGTTCCTGAAGAACCTCCGCAACGCACTGACCTTCCAGCCGGTCACGTCGCCGACCGATTTCGTGCGCAACTACATTCTCGATCAGCAGCCGGTCTCGGTGGCAAAGATGCGCGAATCGATCGCACATTACGCCGAGATCGAGAAGGTGGTGGAGGCCCTGGAGAACCGCCTGCGGGACGCCGAGAGGCTGCACGACAAATATGCCGACATCCAGCGTCGCCGACAGTTGTACGCGCGCCGGCGTGTCGTCAGCCTGCAGGGTCATCTTCACCTCGCGGTGAAGCAGTCCGAGGCGGATGTGCGGTCTCTCGCTGCGGTGGAGAAGCGCTTGGCGGACCTGCGCACGGAGGTAGCCGATCTGCAGCAGACGCACCGGACGCTCACGGACCGGCTCGATCAGCTCAAGGCGGCGCACGCGCAGAGCGAGGTCGCCAAGGCGCTCGCCGAGATCGACCTGGCGGTTGGGCGGCTGACGGTCGAGCGCTCGGGCAAGATCAACGACCTTGCACATCTGCGCCGCCTGATACAGGCCGTGGCCGTGGCCCTGCCGTTCGTTCCGGAATTCAGCGCCGATCTCGCCGAACGGTTCGGATCGGTGCGCACGCTGGTGGTGCAGGACGTGCCGGCTGTGGCCGTGGCGGCAGCAGCCTTGATTTGCGATGGGCTGGTCGAGCGGATGTCCGCCGTGCTGGAAGCCGTGCAGCGCCGGTTGGCAGCAGCGCGCGCCACCCTGACCGGCATCGAGCAGCAGATCGATGCGCTGAACGAGAACATCCGCCGCGTCGAAGCTGGCAAGAGTATGCTCAGCGGGCGCACGCAGCGCCTCATGCGCCTTCTCGCGGAGTCGGGGATCGCGTCGGTGCCGCTGTGCGAACTCGTCACGTCGGTTGATGAGACATGGCGTCGGGCCGCCGAGGCCGCGCTGGGCGAGCGCCGCGAGGCATTAATCGTGGAACCAGTGGAGTACGAAGTGGCGCTGGCGGTCCTGCGGCATGCCGACTGGAATGCCGACGTGGATGGCGCCCTCATCATCAACACCACAAAGACCGATGAGACGCGCCCGCCGAAGCCGGGGTCGCTCGCCACGGTCATCCACACCGAGCACCGGCACGCCAGGGCGTACCTCGACTACGCGCTCGGTGGCATCATGATGGTCCGCACCGAGGCGGAGTTGCGCCAGGAGGACACGGCGATCACCGCCGACCTGATGCACACGGCCGGGCGGGCAACCAGGAGAATGCGGGCTCCGTCGCCGCTCCTGCTCGGACGAATCGACACCGGCGGACTCATGGACGATTTGCGCACCGAACTGGCCGCTGCCGAGACACACCGGAAGGCGCAGGCAACGGCCATCGCCCAGCTGACGTCGGTCGAAATCGCTTTCAGCCGCGTGGTCATCGAGGCCGGCGACGCCGACGCCGATGCGATCGACGCCACCCTGGCTTCCATCGCGCGGATCGGCACCGATCTGGAGACCTTGAAGGCCGACCGCGTGCGAATCGCCACTGAGGACATCTCCGGGCTCGGCGCGCAGATTGAGGCGACGGCGCGCAACGCGCAGACAGTCGCATCCCAATTGGAGACGGCACATCCTGCGCTCGGCCGGGCAGAAGCCGCGGTCGAGGTTGCTAGAACGGCCGCCGAGGCAAGCGCGGCCCTCGTGCAGCGGCTGCGCGGCGAAGCCCCGGAGAAGGTCGCGGAGTTCGTTCGGTTCCTCCCGGCGTCGGAGAGTGAACCGCTTGCGGCGCTATTCGCAGAGGGAGATCCCGGCGAACCGCCCCCGGAACGCGTCCTCAACGACAGCGAATCCGCAGAGATCGACCTGGACCCGGCCGCGCCGGACTGGCTGCCCAAGGCGTTGCTCCGCCTGGATAACTACGTGCTGGTGCGCAACCGGAAGAACCTGGATGGCGCGATGATCGCCTTCCTCATGGCCGTGCCCGACTATCTAGGGGTCTACGGGCTGAACCGCCCGGACTTCGTGCCTCCGAAGAGCCAGGTCGAAGCGCTTGCCGAAACCTCTGACGACTTCGACTTGATCGTCGACGAGGTTGGCACCTGGATTGCCGATGAAACCGCCGATCTGCGCGACAATGAACTCCGCAAGAAGAGGGACGAGGCAAAAGCCGCGCGCCTGGAGACGATCGAAACGTTTAAGAACGACTTCGTCGGCAAAATGCGCGGTGCCTTCGACGCCATCGATGGCCTGCTCGAAGAGCTCAACCTGCACCTCCGCCAACGCATGTTCCATGGGCTGCGCTATCGTTTCGGCAAGAAGGAGTCTTCGAACTACAGAGACATGATCGCCCTCATCAACCGGTCGTCCGATCCGGAGTTCGACCTGCCGCTGTTCGGCTCCGCAGGCGCCAAGGACGAGGACGGCCTGGACCCGGAGATGGCCGGAGCGCTGCGCCGGCTTCAGGCCATCGCCGTGGATCCGGACGCGGACATCAGCGACATCGAGGACCCGCGCCGTTACTTTGAGTTCCAGTTGGAGATGCTGAACAGCCGGGAGGTCGTCAAGACCGACTTAGCCAAGCGCATCGGCACGGCGTCCGGCGGCCAGTTGCAGGTCCCGTTCTACGTCGCTATCGGCGCCGCTCTGGCAGCCACCTGCTACCCGAACCGCAAGAGCCGCGACGGCGGCATCGGCTTGGCCCTGTTCGATGAAGCCTTCTCCAAGATGGATGCCGCAGTCGTGGACGAGGTTCTCACCTTCAACGATACCGTCGGTCTGCAGACGATCATCGCCGCCCCCGACAAGGAACGCCCGACACTGGAGCAGTTGATGGAGACGATCGTGACCGTCTCGCGCATGGGCAAGTCGGTCATGCTCGACGTCCAGTACGTGAAGCCCTACGCCCACGCGCGCTTCCGCGCCGAAAACCCGCGCCTGATCGGCTTTGACGCGTTCAAGCGTGAGGCCGAGGCCGCCACGGTGCCGGACGGAGAAGCGCCCGCTGGCACCGCCACCGATTCTCCGGCCACGCAGGCCGTCGTAACGTTCCCCGCCGATGTGATGCTTCTCGACGAGGTGGCGACCTTCACCGGTCAGACCGAGGTTGCGGTCGATGTGGAAGGGGATGCCGATGCGGAATGACGGGGGCGCGGATCCGGCGACTGATCTTCTGGCCCGACTCCTGCGCCGCGCCGACCGGCGCCGAAACGAGGAGCGGTCGGTATCCGAGGCTCCAGATTATGCCCGCCTGCGTACCGCCGCACAGGAGACAGCGTTCCTGCGCGCTCTCAAGCGAGCCGAGGCCGCGGGGGCCATCGAAATCGTGGCCGGCCGCTACGAGCGCTCACACCTGATTGACAAGGTGCGGCTGGGCGACCCGGACCGCCTTGCCGCTTTCCTGGGTGTCGAGCGACTGCCAATGCGGGCTGTCCGTATCGCTGCCCAGATCCAAACCTTCCTCCCGTCGGCGCCTTGGGCGCGGGCTCTGCTCGATCGCGCCGCCGCCCGCTGGGCGCGCGGCGAGAGAGCCTTCGGCTTGGCCGTCTCTGAGGAGGACGACATTGATGCCCGCTTCCGGATAATCGCTGCCCTAGCGCGCGGCGAGGCGGATGGGGTCGACCCGCGCACCTTCTCGGCTCGCGTGTTCCCTCTTCATCCGAACGATGCCAGCAAGATTGTTGAGCGTCATCTCGGCGGCCTACTGCCTATGCTGCGCGCCGTGATCCAGGGCGGCCTGGAGGAAGTGGGCAGCGATCTAACGGCCGTTGAGGCGGTCAGGGAGGGAAGTGGGGTTGAGCCGGCGGCGGACGGCATGGCTGGCGCTTTGTCCGAGGCGGTTTCCGACTCCATGTCCGACGAAGATGTGCTGGAGCGGTTCGGCTTATTGCGTTTCCCCGCGCCGGTATTCCTGTCCGGTCCGGTCGAGATTGATCTATCGGTGGCGGGCTGCGACGTCCGCCTGCCGGGGGCGGCAGTGCCTTTCGTGGCCGTGCAACGCGACTGGCTGTGCGGGCTGCGCTGGGCGCCTGAGGCAGTGGCCCCACGCGTGCTGACGGTCGAGAACCTGACGTCCTTCCACCGTCACGTCCGCGAAGTCCGGCAGGATAACGTGTGCGTGGTCTACACCGGTGGTTTTCCCAGCATGGCAGTGCTGGCGCTGCTCCGGCGTCTTCTGGCGTGCGCGCCGGCGCCGGTTAACTTCTGGCACTGGGGAGATGTGGACGCAGGCGGTGCGCGCATCGCCGAATACCTTGAGCAGAGCCTCAGCCATCTTATCCGCCCGCATCTGATGGACCGGGCACGAGTAGAGTGTCTTGGGCGTGCCGGACAAACGGGACCGCTTATTACGCTAGCGGCGCGCTCAGGCGCTGGCGCTGAAATCGCGCGGGTTGTGTTGGAAACTGGTCTGTTTCTTGAACAGGAACGCGTTGACCCGGAGCCAGTCGACTGAAGCTTGGTCCGAACATTGGTGACGTTGTTGCAGCGAGGCGGCCTTTGGGTCGCGTCCCTCGGAGTGATGTAAGCGCCAAGGAGTTCTTCTGGTCACCGGCTGATCTGGCGGGGATCGTCGCGCGGCCGCAGCGGGCGTACTCTACCCATTCCAGAACGAACTTTCCGAGCTCAGTTCATTCCCCGTACAAATAGTTCACCTCTGCGCCTCTCCACCCCTCACCACTCCCGCTAGAACTTTCGAATTGGATATGCTATAAAGCCGCCCCGATGGTTAGGCTCGGGAGCGCAATGGATGCGGTCCGATTAAAGCGACAAACAAATGGTAACTGACGACTCAGGCTTTGCAACCACCCTAAATCAGAGTCTGGGAGCCGAGTGTTGGTCACGACAAGCGATCAGAGCATGAAGCGCCCATGAAAAACACCCTCGCTCTCAATCTCATCGCCCACGTGATGAAGTGGGAAAACGAGGTAGCAACCAAAGAGTACGCTTGGTTGCAGCTCATGTCATCGATGAAGTATGATGGCTATTCCGACTTTCGCGCGGGCGTCAGATTCCTCGAAAGCTTGGTGTCATGGCTGCGCCACTTCGACGAGGCCGACCGTCCAGCGGCTTACGAGTTCGTCAAGACGCGGCTCGTATACGTCTCGAGCCTCGAAATGCAAAGGGTCATCGAGACCCTTGTCCCTGAGATCGTCACCCCTTATCTTCGTCGCTCCGTCGCGGCCCAGCTTCGCATCAAGGGCTATGAGGTTTGGATGACGCGCGAAGCCTCGAAGGCATTCACCGAGCGCTTGCGCCGTTGCCTTTTTGTTGGCCTCAGCGATGGCAGTCGCATCGACGTCCTACGTCGCGCGAACGCGGGCCGCCTCTCTCAGGAGCAGGTGGTCCCGATGATGAACATCGACGACGACAAGTGGAAAGGCTTAGCAGAGGACCTTCAGAAGGAACTCGGACCTAACGCTCTGTTCGACGACGTATATCTGATCGATGACTTCACCGCCTCCGGGACCACCTTCATCCGCTTCCCAGATGGTAAGCCCAAGGGCAAGCTGGCTAAGTTCGAGAGTATCGTGCAGGACGCCGGAAAGCGCCTCGGAGAAAAGTTTCCTCTTGCAAAGGGATACACCCTCCACATTCATCACTATGTCTCGACTGCCCAAGCGCACGACGCGCTGCTCGACCGCATCAGGGAAGCTGACGAGAGGTTGAAAGACAAGAGCTACGGCAGGGCTATCATTACCGAAGGCATGCTTCTCCCCCCCGGTATCAAAATTGGCACGATTAACGAAAAAACTAAGGAGTTGGCTCCCACAATGCCCGCCGATGAGGCGATCTTCGATCTGTGCGGCAGATACTATGACCATGATCTGTTTATGCGTCTCGAGAAGCACTGCAAGGAGGCAGGTCAGACGGACATGAGGTATGGATACGCGAACTGTGCGTTGCCCCTGGTCCTTGAACACAACACCCCAAACAACTCCATACCCCTCCTTTGGGCGGAGACGGACGGTAAGCAGGGCGCAAAGATGCACTCACTGTTTTTGCGCCGCGACCGGCACGGCTGACCGACCATGGCCAACCCATTCCTCCGTCGAGCGACCGAATATGTGCGCGATGACGAATCTTTCCTCTCCATCGTCAGTCCCGCGCCGCTCACCACCTTTCTCGCGACCAACAAGCATAAGGACGATATGTTTGAGGTACCGGTGCGCATCATCGGCGCACCAGGTAGCGGCAAGACAATGCTTGCCACGCTCGCTGAGTTTAAAATGGTTGAGACTATCCTAAAGGACGAGACCAACACCACCAACCGAACACTGGCCGCCGCCCTTCAGCAGGCCGGCTTCCTTCGGGACGGAAAACCGCATGTAGCCGCCGTGCGCGTTCCGATGGAATCCGAATACCGCGAATTCTGGGAACTGCCCTACGAACCGAACGTCAAGACTAAGCTTGCCTTCTGGTTGGTCCAGGCGCGGGCTATGCTCGGGCTTATCCGGAACCTGACAGCCAATAAGACCCGTGAGATCGAGGAGATTGAGTTCATCCCCCGGGCCAACTACGAGGCTCATCTCGAGCAGATCGGCGGCTTGTCGGCCATCGGCATTCGTGATCGGGCTATTGCGGTGCAGCGCGCCATCTATTCCGTGGGGGCCGGCCTACGGGCGCCAAAGTTGGAAGACCTCCCTGCGGACGCCACCGCACCCTACGCTCCCTTCGACGCCATAAGCAGGATCCGCATCGAGTGGATGGGAGAAACAATCGAGTTGAATCCGCTCGTGATGCTTGATGACGTGCATGCCCTTCACCACGACCAACTTGAGGCCATGTTCGGTATGCTCTCGCATCGCGAGATGAAGTTCGGCCGTTGGATGATGATGCGACTGGATGCGCTCAGCCCTGGGGCAGTCTTGCTGTCCCCCGGCAGCCAACCAACCCATAATCGCGCTGCCGGCCGGGATTTCGTTGATATTCGCATGCAGGGAGATGAGAAAAAGGAAGTCGCCCGTCGTCAGTTCAGGACGATGGCTCGTGACATGGCCAAACGCTACCTTCCAATGGTCGAGGCGCTGCGCAATCGAAACAACACCGATATCGACCGGCTGCTTCCAAGCGAGCCGCCGAAGCTGACCCCTGGCCAGATCAAACAGCTCGAGGAGAAGGTCGCCAGGGAGCAGAACAAGCTTGGCATCAGCCCTTCGCGGCGGAAGGAAATTGATGATATCGTTGATGACTTTATCAAACGCACCAAGTCCCACGACAGTGGAGCCGAAATTGCCTTGGCGATGAAGCGCATCCTGCTTCACCGCTATGCGGTCCGCATCGCTCGCGCCACGCCTTCTCTGTTCGAGGAGATGGATCCGGATCCTAAGACGCCGCTTAAAGCGGATTCTGATGTCGCTCATGGCGCGCGCCTACATCTTCACCATGAATTTGGACGCCCGTTTCATTACGGAGTGGACAGCGTCTGCGACGCGAGCAACGAGAACGCCGAAGTCTTCCTCCAATTTGCGGGCGCCCTCGTCGCCAACATCGAAACCAGGGCGATCCGTAACAATTCATTGCCCCTTCCCGCCCGCGATCAGCAGGCGATCCTAACCGACAAGGCGAAAGGGATCATGGACGATTGGTCCTTTCTCCACGCCCAGCGCGTTCGGCTGATGGTTGATGCAATTGGTAGGGACTGCCAAGCAGAATCGCTTCTCCCCAACGCGCCGCTCGGTGCCGGAGCCAACGCGATCGGTATCCTCGAGGAGGAGATGGAAGCGCTGTCGTTCGACGACGAACTCGGCACAGTGCTCAAGTACGCGATCGCGAACGGCGCCATTACAATCGAACGGAACTACGGGCAGGGTAGTAAGTCTTGGGCGCTGATCGAGCTCACCGGCACCGTCAGTCTCGTCTACGGCCTGACCTTCAACCGGGGCGGTTTCCTTCCCAAAAAGATTGAGTATTTACGTCAGATGGCCGGGCTTTCCGATGCGTAGTCACTGGGCGAACTGCATCACTAACTTCGACACAGAAGTTGATGATTTCGTGATGGACTATTTTGCCGATCAATCACGGCGCGTCCTGCTTGTGGCAGCGGCCGGATTCGATCCTCGATCGCGCAGAATCGCCCAGATGCTGTCGGCCACCCTAGGCGACCGCCTGTCGGCTCTCTTCATCCGCGAGGAGCGACCGAATCCCTCGGCGGCGCTGCTCGCGCGGGCAAATGAGAACGAAGCCGCACTCAGGGGCATTGTGCCTGACTGCAAGATTCTTCAGGTGGAGATCTTCGCGGACGACAGCGCCCCGGTCGGTGGGGCTCGCATCGTCAAGCTTCTTGGCGAACACCCTGTCTCCAATGACGTGACAGACGTCATCCTTGATCTAAGCGCGCTTTCCATCGGTGTCGGCTTTCCAGCAGCCAGGATGCTGCTCGAGGATTGCGAGACCGCGGCCAATCGCGCCTTCCATCTTATGATCGTTTCCAACCCCGAACTGGACGACAGGATCTCAGGCGTCTCTTGGAGCCGTCCGAGTCCGGTTAAAGGGTTTTCTCCGCCTCCGGAGGCTGACGGCGAGCGAGAACTGGCACAGATATGGATTCCACAGCTGGCGTGCGGGCGGATGCCGGCGCTTACCCAGATCGGAGTCGTAATCGGCAGATGCTACAAAATCTGTCCGCTCCTGCCATTTCCCTCGCGCAATCCCCGGCGCGCCGACGACCTGCTGTCCGAATATCAGACTGCTTTGGTCGACGAGTGGGCAGTCGATCCGCGCGACGTTGTATACGCGTCCGAGAAGAATCCATTGGACTGCTACCGAACGCTTTCAACCCTCAAAGTCCGTTTCGACCGGACCATGGCCGGTACCTACGAGCCGCGCATGGTGCTGTCACCGGTCGGCAGCAAGGTTCTCGCAGCCGGAGCGCTCATGGCTGCGATTGAGCATGGCATGGCCGTGCAGTACCTCGAGACAGAGAGCTACTCCTTCGTCGACAGCCCGACGCTGCCGGGTGGCCTGTCCGATATGACTGTTCATCTGATCCTCTCCGGCCCTATCTATAGCAGCTACGACGAGACAGGCCGAACCTAATGACGACCCCGAACTTCAGCGCCAAGCTGGACGCGCTGCCCGCGACGCTGGACCTCTTTGGGGAATACGACCCGTCGCCGCTCGCAGCAGCCCTAATACAGGGTGCCCAGAGGCACGCGCTGGCGGTTGGCTCCGGGGGATCGGCAATCACCGCCGAGTATTTCTCACGCTGCCGGGACACGCTCGGTCTCGGTCCTACGTCAGTGCAGACGCCGATGCAGGCCGTCCTGGAAATGCACGGATTAATGGGCAGCGACGTATGGCTCTTCAGTGCGGGTGGCGAAAATCCTGACGTCACGGCCGCCGCGCAGGGCGCTCTCGACCGGCGTTGCGCACGGCTTCACCTAGTGACGCGCAACCCGGACAGCGCCGCCGCGGAGATCGTCAGACGAGGCGGCGGCGCTGTCCACGTGGTCCCCGTCGCAGATCCAAAGGACGGATATCTCGCCACCCACTCGCTTTTGGCCTCGACCACAGCCCTTCTCGTCGCCAGTGACCTCGCGTCGCGCGACCCGAGAGGCACGGAAGCGTTGCTCAGGATCCTCTCTGCACGGATTGGCTCAGGGCGGGACACGATCGCACGATCACAAGCCGTCGAACTGCTGGCTCGCGTCCGGCGCAGTGACACGATGATTGTGGCGGCAGACCCACTGTTGAGGCCGCTCTCGGTGCTACTCGACACCTCGATTTGGGAAGCATCATTGTCCCCGGTCCAAACTACTGATTTCCGTAACCTAGCTCACGGTCGGCACACGTGGCTCCACCACCGCGCAGACAAGACCTTCGTCCTCGCACTCACCGGGACCGACTCGCGATCGACGTGGTCCGCGATTGACGCCATGCTGCCGCCGTCCATTCGCCGTCTCTCCATCGACCACGGATCTTGCGGCCGACTGGAGAGCGCGCTTTCGCTGCTCGACGGGCTCAACGTAATCGAAGCCCTTGGCACGATCTTCGGGGTCGACCCCGGCAAGCCAGGGATCGGCGAGTTTGGACGGTCAATCTACGAGGATCGGTCGCTAGCCGACACGGCGGCACGTATGCCGTTCAATGTGCGCCACAAGCGTGCTGCCATGGCTCGGTCGGACATGATGGACACGGAAAGCGATCCGCTCGTCTCAATTGGGCAGAGCCGTCTGAAGATGCTATCGAATGCCGACATTGGCGGCGCGGTCTTCGACTACGACGGCACGATCGTATCAACAAGCGAACGCTACGGGCCACCGAACGCCACCATTGTTGACGAATTGATTCGGTTGCATCGCGCTGGACTTGCGATTGGCGTTGCTACAGGGCGTGGAGGTTCGGTCGGGGAGGAGTTACGCAGACTCCTCCCCCCCGATATAACGAAGTCCATTCTCGTCGGATACTACAACGGCGGACGCCTCAGGACCGCTGACGTGAACATTAAGGAGGAACCCGCGCAGCCCGACCCTGCCATTCAGGAAGCAGTCGCTTGGCTGCGCGGTCGGGAAGACCTCTTCCTTCATCCGGAGTTCGAGGTACGGGATGTCCAGATCACCGTTAATATGGACGCACTTCGGCATCCTTACCGCTTCGCGCTCGACCTCGCCGCTTGTCCCGCGCTGGCGGCTGGGCGGGTCCGCGTCATGGGCTCTGGCCACAGCTATGACATTGTACCAGCGACATCGAGCAAACTTGTGGTCGTGGAGGCCATGAAGGCCACCATGAAGCCGGGGAGCGAGGTCCTCTGCTTTGGCGACAGCGGATCAAAGACCGGCAATGATCACGCCTTCCTGGCCCATCCGTTCGGAATTAGCGTCGGCGATGTCTGCGCTGCGCCAGACGGATGCTGGTCGCTGTTCGGAGCCAGCCCGACCGGCCCGGAAGCCCTTCTCAAGTTACTTCGGGCTCTAGTACCATCTACCGATGGGCGAATTCGCCTTGATGTAGCATCGCTCGCAATCGACAGCCTCTGATAAACTGGGGGAGGGTGAACATGGGTGCTTCAAACCGCTTCCACGACTGGCATGTCGATGTAGTAGGTACGGGCTTCACGGTCCTGGACCGTGTATATGCAGACGGGGACCTGACCGACGAGGCGCTTGGCGGCTCGTGCGGAAACGTGCTGGTCTCACTGGCTATGCTCGAGCGCAACGTCGCTCCCGTGCTTGCGCTCGGGGACGACGACGAGGGCGAGAAGCTCGTTGACGAGTTCAACCAAGCCGGGGCGGTCGTGAGATTCATCCATCGACGACCGGACCTGCGCTCACCGGTGCTCGCGCAGGAGCTCGATACGGCGTCGGGACAGCATGGCTTCAGCTTCATCTGCCCCGAGACCAAGGAGGAATTTCCCCGCTATCATCCCATCGGGAAGGCGGAGCTCGCATCTGCGCTCCCAGTGCTGACCAGTTGCAGTGTCCTATATGTTGACCGCCTGTCCGATAGTATCCTGGAGGCCATGAGGATGGCGAACTCCGCTGGGGCCATCATCTTCTTCGAGCCGTCTAAAATCGAGGAAGACTACCTCTTCGTCCAAGCACTCCGCATGTGCTCGATCCTTAAGTACTCGGAGGACCGACTTGGCCACCGCCTGTCGGAGTTGCATACCGAGTGCGTGCGGATCGTTACCTATGGTGCCGCTGGCCTTGAGGTCCGCGGTGCAGACGATACGGTCTGGTGCAAAGCGGTTGAGGCGCCGAGCGTCCTAGACACCTGCGGGTCGGGAGACATGGTCAGCGTTGGGATTATCGACTGGTTGCTGACCAAACAGTTCGAGCGCACGGAGTTGAAGGTGGCGGATCTGCTGGACGGCGTGGTCGCAGGCCAGCGGCTCGCGGCGGAGAACTGCGCCTATGCTGGCGCTCGCGGGCTCTTCAAGCACCAAGGAGCGGACTATGTCCGCAAGGTTTTGCGAGAAGGAGGCGGAGCCTCCTACTCGGCAGCAACGAGATAAGCCTCGCCGGCTTCTGCGCGCAACTCGGTACGGAGTTCCATCAGCAGCACACCAAGCATGTTGCGGCCGACTCCATTAACCTCGCCCCATAGGCGGTTGACCTCGTTGTCCACCGTCGCACTCTCCACAAGTCTAGCATCGCCGGTCGAGAGAAGCAGTTCGCGCAGATCCTCGTGCTGGGTGAATTTGGCGCGCAGCACTGCCCTCATCCGGTCGAATTTCGTCGTCGACCAGCCCGGAGCTACGTCCCAGTAGTACAGGCCGTGAGCCGCCATGGCGAGCAGTGCCGGCGACGGGGCATCCATGAGCCACTTTTTCACCGCTGGCTTGCGTGCCTTGCCCGCTTGGTAAGCGTGCTCGCTAGTCGCAAACACTTCGCCCTCGAACGTTATATCGCGCCGATAGAGGTTGCTGAACGCGCCGTAGGGCTTTTCGCTCGCCCGATAGAAGCGGATCTCGCTCATTGAGGGCTCCTTGCAAATTTGATCGTCTACGTGCATGCTAATTTGCATGAAACCAACAAGCAAGCAGTTAAGCGACCTTCAAGCGAGGATCGCTGAGGCTAAGGCTCAAAAGGGACTGTCGTGGGCGCAAATCGGGCGAATCTCGAACGTCCACCCGAGCCAAGTCGGCCGGATTTGCTCCGGCCAGTTCAAAACGTTTAGCCATAACGTCGTGCAAATTTGCGAGGCACTCGGGGTTAGCGTGCCCCACCTCGAGCCTGATATAAGGGGTGTGGTGCCGGAGTGGGCAGCTGTTCAGTCAAGCATGCGCCGAATCTGGGATGAAACTCCGGAGGGCGCCAAGACAATTGCGAAGCTGCTAAATGTGATCTCCGACTTACAGAACGCACGCAAGGGCGAGCCGCCCAAAAGCACCTAGTGGTCTGCGCCAAACTGGCAGTTACGTTCTACAAGGGATTGCGGCAGGCTGCGCAACATGGATGTTTCGCAGTGGGCCCTTGACCTGAAGCTGGCTCCGGCCGCCCCGAATCAGTTGGAGAGCCTCATTCGCAGCGGCGACACGCCGCAGAAACTGGTGCCGCGCGCCCAGATGCGCTGCTGCGCAACGGCACGCGCCTGAACGGCTCCATCGCGGTAAGCATCCGGTGAGTTCCGCGGTCAGGCTGGCTTCCAATTCCAGGGCAGCAGTTCGGGCAGGCGGTTCTGCGGCATGTCGGCGATGCGGGCCAACACGTCGGCGAGCCACGCCTGGGGATCGACATCGTTGAGCTTGGCAGTGGTGAGCAGGCCATACATGATCGCCGCCCGCTGGCCGCCGCGATCGGAGCCGCAGAACAGCCACGCTTTCCTCCCGAGGGCGATCCCGCGCAGGCCGCGTTCGGCGGCGTTGTTCGTGAGACACAGCCGGCCATCGCCGAGGAAGCGGGTGAAGCCGTCCGTAAGCGGAGCGTGATCGCACCGGATCAGGCGTTGACGGCCGGCTTCCAGTTCCACGGGAGCAGGTCGGCGACACGGCTGGCGGGATAGCCGTTCACCATGCGCTCCAAGATGTCGCGCAGGTAGGCGAACGGCTCGACACCGTTGAGCTTGCAGGTTTCTACCAGCGAGGCGATCACCGCCCAGCGGTGGCCGCCGCCTTCGGAACCGGCGAACAGGCTGTTTTTACGACTCAAGGCGATGGTGTGTTCATTGTGCCCCTCTTCTTCAAGTTTCTGGAAACATTGAAAGTTGGTCCTTGGAACCGAGGCAGCACGGCTCGCCTTTGCGTCCAACCGCGGCAAGGATACGCTGATCCTGAAGGTCGTAGGCGCGGATCTGGTAGGGAGCGCCGGGCACGACCTGCTCGGCGACGATCAGCCCGGCATCCATAAGGTGCCGAAGTCGGTGGCACGAGATGCCGAGCGCCGCGGCGGCCTCGTACTGGGTCAGCCATTCGCCATCCTTCTCGGCCGACCGGTAGGCGCGGATGCCATGGACCCGGCGCAACGAGCTGACACGATGCCCGGTCCAGGATTTCCCCTGCCCGGTGCGCATGCCCATCCGGTTCAGCTGCGCAGCGATGTCCACATCCGACCAGCGCGTCGCCATGCTGCGGATCACCGCCATCGCTTCCTCCGGCGTCCGGCAACCGTGCTCCCCGGTTTGCGGCTTGGTGAGACGCAGCTGCGAGTGCTGGCCCCCGCGCCAATGGATGGTGAGGATGACCTCGCGCGCCGCCTCGTCGACGTCGGCGATGATGTTGACGATCAATGTCCGCAGCAGCCGTTGACGCGCCCTGGTGGTCACCCCCGGCGCGTTCCAGGCGGCCTGCAGGTCGTCCGCCAGCCCGGCGAAGTCCGGCGCCGTGGGAGCCGGAACGGGAGCCGACACGGACGCGACCCGCGCTTCGCACGCCTCGACACGCTGAAGCGCCGCCTCCCAGTTCTTTTCCAACTGCGCGGCGATCAGCCGATTGTCGGGATCGCAGGCGGCATAGCGCCGTTCCGCCAGCGTCGCCTCGTAGCGCGCCTTCTGAAGATCCAGCTCCGCCATCCGCCGTCGTTCGGTCTGGTGCTCCATATGCCTCCGCTCAGCTTCCAGCGCGGCCTCGATCGCCATCGGCTCGACGGCTCGCAGAAGTTCGCCGGCGACCGCCTCGTCCACCCGGGAACTTCCGAACCCAAGGCATCGTGGCAGCCCGAGCATCTGGTTCGGGCGGTCGCAGCGATAGCCGGCCTGGCTCGGGCTGCGGCCACGGTAGGACACCGCCAGCCGTCGCCCGCACCGCGCACAGCTCAGGACGCCGACCAGCAAGGCGCGCCCGCCGCGCCCCGACTTCGCGCCGCCGACCCGGCCGTAGGCGTTGGCGGCGAGCAGCGTCTGGTTGCGCTCGAACTCGTCCCAGTCCACGTAGGCCTCGTGGTGATCCTTCAGCAGAACCTCCCACTCTTCAAGCGGCTTGCCGTGGCCATAGCTCTTCCGCGCCCGCCCTTCGACGATTTCGGTGCGCTTCTCGCTCTTCCCGTAGACGTAGGCGCCGGCATAGAAGGGGTTCTTGAGCACACTGATGACATTGCGGTAGCGGATCGGCGTCCAGTCGAAGCTGATCAGTCTCTTGCCGTCAGACGGCCGCGGGAAACAGACTCCTTCCGCTGCCAGCGACAGCAGGACCTGGCGCGCGCTGCCCAACTCCCGGAAGCGGGTGAAGACGAGGCGGATCACCTCCTGAACCCGCAGGTCCGGATCGAATCCCAGACCGACCTCTCGGTGCCAGATGTAGATGTAGCCGATCGGCACGCTGATGCGCAGTTCGCCTCGCCGCGCCTTGCTGCGGGCGGCATCAAGCATCCGGGTCCGCAGCACTCCCAACTCGAACTCGCTCATGCTGCCCTTCATGCCCAGCAGCAGCCGATCGTTCGGCCGCCCCGGATCGTAGATGCCGTCGAGGTCGATGACCCTGGCCTCGACGAGCCCGCAGAGTTCAAGCAGGGGGTGCCAGTCCCGGCCGTTGCGGGCGAGCCGGGAGGCGTCGAGGCACAGCACGGCGCCGATCTCGCCGGCACAGAGCGACGCCACCAGCCGCTCGAACCCGGGCCGCGCCATGGTGCCGCTGGCGGAGCGCCCGAGATCGTCGTCGATCACCTCGACCCGGCGGAACCCACGGCGCTTGGCCGCGTCGACGAGTTCGTACTGCCGGCGTTTGCTCTCCAGGTTGGTCTGGACCTGCGCCGGGGAGGACTGGCGGACGTAGACCACGGCCTTGCGCTTGAGCACCGACGGCGGCAGGAGATCAGTGTTCGCCATCGTCATGCTCCCCGGTTCCGGCACCTGCGGCTTCCATCAGGAGAAGGGCCAGTTGCACCACCGCCGCGGCGCGGTCGGCCGGGCTGATCGTCCGCAGCCTTGCGGTGTCGAAGGCCATGCTGAACTGACGCCGGGTCTTGGCCCGTCGTGTTGATGCTGACGGCATTTTCATGTCGCTCCTCCGGGACGATGATCGCATCGCCTGGAGAGCTTCGCCTGAATCCGCCGTCGCTCAGCTGACGCTGAAGGTTGATGAGCGCTTCCACCGCGACCCGCGGCGTACCGAGTACCATGCCGGCGCAGATGACAGGGTCCAGCATCCATTCCGGCAACACCGTGATGATGCCGGGCGCCGCCTCGACGAAAACCTGATGGCCGATGGCGCGCGCCTCGCTCCACATCACCCGTACGCGACGGCCATACAGCGGATGCCAGCGGTAATGGACGTCAACATCCTGCCCGGCATGGGCACAATGGACGGGCGATGGCCCTCACGCGCAAGAATGCCCTGTTCGCCGGCAACGACGGCGGCGGCGAGCACTGGGCGACGATCGCGTCGCTGGTGGAGACCTGCAAGCTCAACGGCGTCGACCCGCAGGTTTGGTTCGCCGACGTGCTGACCAAACTCGCCGGCGGACATCCGATCACCAAGCTCGATGAGCTGCTGCCCTGGGCCTATGCCCGGCAGGCGGAAACCGCCGTGGCCTGAAAACACCGCTTACCCTTCATCAGCCCCCGCCAGCGGTACAGCAGGCTTTCGTGCACGCCCAGCCGGCGGGCCACTTCCGTCACCACCACGCCGGGGCGGAACGCCTCCTCGACCATCCGGACCTTTTCCGCCGGCGTGTAATTCCGCCGCCGCTCCGTTCCCGTCAGAACCTCGACCCGCTGATAAGCCATGACGTTTGCAACTCGTTTGCGTCCGCGCGATGACGCGCCACGCAAACCTCAGACGCCAGCCCCTACTTTGCCAAGGCGGCGCTCACCGGAGGCGTATCCATCGCGCGGGAAATCGGCGTGTCGCTGCCGACCGTGCACCACCGGCAGTGCCTGGTTCAGGAGCAGTGCGTGGACGGGCTGCTGCGCGACAAGACGCACCCGCCCCGCATCCCGCCCTTGGCGCCGGAGCTGATCGAGCGCGCGCTGGAGATGACGCTCAATAAGCCGCCCGGCGAAGCGACGCACTGGAGCAGCCTCACGATGGCAGCAGCCAGTGGACCAGCGTGCGCCGCATCTGGCGCGCCCACGGCCCCAAGCCGCATCGGGTCCGCACCTTCAAGTCTTCCTGCGATTACAAGTTCGCCGAGAAGATGGACGTGGTCTGCCTCTTCATGGACCTGTCGCAGCACGCGCTGGTGCTGTCGGTTGATAAGAAGTCGCAAATCCAAGCCCTAGAGCGCACCCATCCGCGCCACGATCAACGCTCCCGAACGTTGGCGACACGGACATACTCACCTGTACGAGGCTCGATCGACACCATAGCGATGTCACTCATTCTACGCGCCTCCGCCGCCCGCTGCGCCTCGGCCACATCCTGTCCGGCATAGACCAGCGCCCCCGCTTGGTCGAACACGCCAACGCAGAAAAAGCGACCAGGATTGTCCGGGTCGAGCGAGCCCATGATCCGCTCGGGCATGTTCCAGCCCGAGAAATACGTTGCCGTACCCACCCCGCCCACGATCCCGCTGCTGACCACGCCAACGACGTGGCCCGCCTCGTTAAACACGGGACCGCCGCTCATCCCTCCGGGCCAGTCGGCTGCCACCCGGATCACCGGCCATGGTCGGCCGCGGTTTCCATCGGCGGGCACGACATCGATGATCTCGCCGATCGATCCGTGCAGGTACTGGGAGATCGGACGATCATCGCCGCTTGGTTCGGAGTCCAGGTCTGGATACCCGAGCGCGAGCACGCGTTCGCCGGATTGCGGCCTCCAGCGCCGCAGGTCGAGCGGTAGGAACGGGGTTCCATCGGCACCGGGACGCGCGAGCCTGATCCGAAGCACCACCAACTCCATCAGGTTCCGCAGCCGAGGCGCCGAGAACAACGGCGTTTCAACACCGACAAGAGCGTAGGAGCCCGCCAGTGGGCGCCATGCGTCAGGGCGCCGCCGCACTTGGCCGAAACCGAGACCATCCACCTCAAGCGCCGCTAGGCGCAGGTCAGGCCGAAGCACGGCGCCGGTGCTGGCCTCATTGCCCTCAAAGAGGTCCTCCAGGACGTGAAACGCGGTCAGACAGCGAGACCAGAGATCAATGCGGAACGCCGTTCCATGGCCGATCGGCCGGTCGTCCGTCCGGTTTGGATCGAAGCTGAACAACGGCAGCACCCGGGCGCGAAGTTCCGGATCCTGCACAACGAAAAGCCCGCGGTCGTCGACCGCACTAGGTTCGGGCTCGATCGGGAAACTCACTTCTCCGCCCCTCCCGCTTGCGCATAGCTCGGAAGGAGGTGAAACCGCCAAAGCGGCAGGGCGTCGTTCACGTAGCTTGGGCTGATCAGCGGCTCGAACCATCCCGGCCTGAGCGGCGCCCGCAGTTGCACGACGTGACCCTCGGAAAGCGTCGCTTCCGCAAAATGGCGTGAAAACATCCGGCTCAAAGTGCCGATCATCTCGAAGCCTTCGTTAATCTGCTCTTCTGGCTCCCAGCTGAACTCGATTGCCAGCAAGCGCCCAGACTCGACCACAGGTACCGCCTCACCTCCAGTCCACTCGCCGTGTTGGACGAAAATCCAAGCGATCTGCTGTTCGGTTGGGTCGGTGATTTCCTTCTCGCCCGAGTAGAGGACGGCCCGCTCAATCACGCCTTCGACGAACCCGTCTGCGGCGATGAGGCTCGTGCGCGCGGGACTCATGACCAGCCGCAACTTCAGCGGCGGCCGTGTTCCGATCGTTCTGTCTCCGAGAGCGCCCAGTTCATTGGCACGGGCGGCTACCAGCATGTCCAGAACGACATCGCCTCGGGCATTGACGAACCTTGAAGGCGTAACCAGCGTCCACATGGACCACCTCGCCCAGAACACCGCCAACTTGAGCTCGGCGCCGGTTGCGGCCGCATAGGCCTCCAACCCCTCACGATAGGCTTTGCCCATGACTTTCCGCCGTTGGCGCAAAGGATCGTCGATGTAGATGTTTTTTACCTCGATCAGCCACTGCTCACCACCCGGCAACACCACTCGAAAGTCCGGGACGCGGAAGCGATCGGGGGGGAAGACACGGCCCCCGTCCTCCGGCTTCAGGAGCGTGAACTCGCCCAGGCTGGCAAGCAGGGCCTCGAACATAGCCTCTGCCCTCAGGCCGTGCAGGAGACTCGGGTCCGCCAGTGCCCGGTCCACGGCCTGTGCCACATGCGCGCCGAATGCCACCTGGGTCGCCGGGTCATTTAGCGCGAGTTTGCGATCGAGCCCGTACTTCCCGAACTCGGCAAGCAGATCGAATGCTTTCGGCTCGCCCATTCTCAAACACACCCCCAAACACCAGATAGGACAGATGACTCCCAAAATAGCAAGAGGTCCAATTGCTACGGGGTGACGCAATGCGCGCTTTGCTACGCGACCAGATTGAGATGCATAGCGGCGGCCTGCACGCCGCGCTCGCGCCTTTCGAACCGACGGCCGCCGTGCAAGCGTGGCTGGAGACGTTGCGGGCCGTCGAGGAGTTTATCAATCTCGCTCTGTTCGGGCTCGACGACCGAGAGCTCGAGGCATCTCTCATTGCACTACCCGTCAACGCGATCCAATCCCGACCGCGCCGGTTCAGAGCGGTCCGCCACTTTATCGCCTATCGTTACGGCGAGGCCTTTGCTGCCCGCTTTACGACCTTACTGTTGCAGTCTGCAGCGATCGGTCACTCCTTCGCGCTTCATGGCATTGCCGCAGCGGCGGGGTTCCTGACGGTCGGCACCGCGATCGGTTACTTCCAATCCCGCCGGCGACATCTGGTTGCGATGCTTTACACCCTCCCGCGCGCCTGCCGCGGGAGCAGGCGGCTGCACCCGCTCGATACCCTCAATCAGTTTCTTCAGCTCGTCGAACTGAATGGCGTGGCGCTGACCGGCCTGTACCAGCAGGCGATGCTGGCCGAGGCATTCGACGACCATGCGCTCTTCATCGATCAGCGCGGCTTCCAGGGCTCGCGCGACTACCCGGCGTTGGATACCCTGTATCTGGAGCCCGAGCGCGCCTCTATAATCGAGATGACTACGGCTGTCGACGATATCCTTCCGGCAACCCTGGAAGCGGTTCGACGGGATCGCCTGTTCTCTGCGGCCGAACTTCGCAACGACATAAGGTTGCTGGAAACCGCCTACGCAGAGTTCGACCTTGCTTCCTCGCCATTCGCGTCGGCCGCAGCGATGGTACGACGGCTCTCGGAACTTGCCGTCGACGACTACTGGGTGGAGATCACGCCGGCGCAGTTCGACAGCCTAGCCGATGAATTAGCTTTGCCTCAGGCGCTGCGTCACTCCTTCCTTCAGACGGACGACGATTATGTCGCAAACACGAACAGCTATGCCCCCTTCGTAGCAGTCGGCGGCCGGCTTCAATCGTCGGTCACTCTGCTGAGCCGCTTCCTATATCACTGGAAAAACGTCTGCCTGTATCGGAGCCGCCGTTTCCAGATCCGCTCAGGGTTCATTTTCGAGCAGACCGTCGCCGACGCGCTCGCCCGACAGGGCTTCAAGCTGACGGGCATCAAGCGCCTGAATCGGAAGGAGTTCGATGTCGTCACAACGCGAGACGGCGTAATTTTCAACGTGCAATGCAAGAACAACGTCATCGACCTGAGCCGACTTGAGGCGGACGCCAAGCTGTTCGCGCGTTATAATCGAGCGCGCGCGGCGAGCTACGAGCGGGCGCTCCGCAAAGAGATCGGACGGGAGGCACTGCTGACCGCCGAGCTGGGCCTTCCTCGGGTCGAGCATCTCGTGGTTACCCGGTTTCCCGTCGCGACAGACAATCTCAGAGTGATTCCGTTCAGTCGCATCGACGAACTCGCCACGCTGGCCTCGGTCCTTGCCGGGACCGGCTCGGTCTGACCTGCACAAGTGGTCCGCGCCTGACACTCATTCAACTTTGTTGACGCTGACAATGATGCGGGAGCTATGCGGGAAAGTGGATGACGATCTGGTCAGGCGGCGCAGACCGTCGACCGCGTCCATCCGATCCGCAGGCCGATGCCCGCCAGCTGCCGCGCGAGAACGAAGAGTTCGGCTGCGTCGGGGCGCTACGACATACCGACCTCAGTCCCCGCGGCACCGCCGGGCGTGTTGGACGCATAATCCATTTCATATAAAGGGCTATGTTCCGATTTTATCTTAAGAATAAGCGATAGTCGCTCCCGCGCAGAGACGGCAATACAATACCGTCAACCCGCCTCCACTCCCATGCATGTCCAAAGCCGACACTTAACCCCGCCCAACGGCGGGGTTTTGTGTTGCAAGGGGTTGCAAACCGATTCACTGAAGAATCAACGACTTACAAGCCTTGCCAAAAATTCCGTGCAACGCGGATGCAACACGGCAACGACTTCCCGTTCATTTTCCGTTCTTGGGGGACGACTCGGGCTTCCGGCTTGAGCGACAATTGTCGCTGACATAAACTTGCTCCGCGCCGGGCACATACAAGCCAGCTGCATCAGTATGGTGCATGGGGAGGTATGGCTATCCCCTCTGGCGCTGTCACGACTGACCTGTTCCCCAAGTTTCCTCCGCTCAGAGTGGGAGTCCTCTCATGTGATGCCCTGACCGGGCGTTGATGGCAACCGGGGCATGCCCCGGCCCCGCTTTCGGCGACATCCGCGTGGCGACCTCGATCGGTGTGGCGGCGCCGAGGCCGGAATGCGGTCGGACGTGGTTGTCATCGCTGTGCCACGCCGCCAGGACGGTACGGGCATGGATGAGCGAGGTGAACAGCGTCTCGTTGAGGCACTCGTCGCGCCGTTGTCCGATACGCACACCGCCGGCCAATTATTTTGCAGCGAGATCCTTGAGCACCGCGTTGTCGAGCATCGCCTCCGCCAGCAGACGCTTCAGGCGGGCGTTCTCGTCCTCCAGCGT
>NZ_JAUQTX010000420.1:0-3326 GCF_059803775.1 Azospirillum sp. UFLA03-27
CGTCGGCCGTGTTCTCCTCAACCGAAAAGAATCACGACCAACCGGCCGTGCACAGCCCTTTTTCCGCATCCTGCTAATGCCGCGGATCCGCAACTGGCAGGACCTGCACTTCTACCGACCGGACAAGGCAAGCCTGTACGAGCGCATCGACACGCTGTTCACCGCGACGGTGGACTGGGCGCTGATCGAGACGCTGCTGCCCGACATGCAGCGCGTGGCCCTATCGGTTCGCGCCGGGCGGATACGCCCCTCGGCCATTCTGCGCCGGCTCGGCACCTACAGCCGCAAGAACAAACTGTACTTCGCCTTCTGGGAACTGGGCCGAGTGGTCCGAACGATCTTCCTGCTGAACTTCCTGTCCTCGCTCGAACTGCGCCACTTGATCCAAGCGGCGACCAACAAGAGCGAGCTGTTCAACAAGTATGCTCAATGGACCGCCTTCGGCGAGAGTGGGCTGGTGAGCGAGGGCGTGCGGGACGAGCAACGCAAGCTGATCAAGTACAACCACTTGGTTTCCAACTTTCTGATCTTCCACACCATCGCGTCGATGACGCGGGCCTTGAACCAGATGGCCATCGAGGAGATCGCGGTGGACGCGGACGCCTTGGCCAACCTGAGCCCTTACCAGACTGAACACATCAACCGCTTCGGACACTACACTCTGAACTTCGCGCGTGTTCCCGCTCCCTTGCCGTCGCAGATTGCGGTTCCCAGCTCCGCAATCAGAGGCGCCCTCCGTGGCCATTTCGGCTCAGGATGCCCCTCAGCTTGCCGATGTGTGAACTTTACGCAGCTTTGGTTACCGTCCCCCTGTAAGGGATCAGATGCGGAGGCCGATCAACCGGCACTGCATCAGAAAGGCCGGTGCGCCGTCCCTACCGTCTTCAATTCCGATGTTCGTGACGCATAACCGAGTCCAGGGCCAAGCATGCTTTGCTTGGACAAGGGTCCAGATTTCGTGGCGTCATGTATCACGGTATCAGGCTCTCTGCAGCGTGTTGCATCGAGGCGAGGGGGGCAAGGGATCGCCCCATTCCCACCATTGATGTCGCCAGTGAAGGAGGCCACCGGGTCCGTGATTTGGTCGAGCAAGGGCCCGACCTGGGCGGCGTCATCCACCTCGCGGCCGGTCAGCGTGGCCGCAACGATCCGACCACTCGCCGCGTCCATGCCGATGTGCAGTTTCCTCCAGGATCGCCGCTTCCTGGTCCCATGCTTTTCGATCAGCCACTCGCCCGGCCCACACAGCTTCACCCCGGTGCTGTCCACCAGCAGGTGAAGCGCTCCGCCGGTCGGACGCGCCTTGCTGGGCAGCGTCACCGTCCTGGCCCGCCGTGCCATGGTGGAATGATCCGGCACCGGCAGAGCGATCCCGAGCAGGTGCAGGATTGAGCCGATGAGACCTTCGGTCTGGCGTAGCGCCGGATGGAAAACGGCGCGCAGCTTCAGCGCCGTCAACCGAAGGGCTCGCGTGGAGGGCCAGATCGGGCGCTGGACGCAGGTCATCGGTGATGGACTGCGTTTCCATACCGTCAAGGCGCAGGTCACTGAGGTCGCCATCGCTGCCGAGGTCCTCAATCGCATGCGCGACCTTGGACGCCCGGAGGCCGTTCGCGTCGCCTGATCAATGGTGGGAATGGGGCGATCCCTTGCCCCCCTCGCCTCGATGCAACACGCTGGACTGTGGGCGAGCGCGAGGCTTCGGCGGAGGTGCCGACGGGTCAGCCGGTCGAAGGCCGCCCGGTTCCCTGCGGCCGTTTCGGCCATCAGCGTTTCGTCGTCATCCTCGTCGATCACCATCACGCGGCCATCCTCTGCTCCTTCCTGCGTCCGAGGCCGTTCGGTTGGCTCCGGCGGGCCTAGTTGCCGGTGATACGTGGGCCGGACGGAACTCCTACACCGCTTCCGCTGATTTTTTGCCCGACCGATTGTTTCGCCGCGGGATGCAAAAAATCCCGAGACCGCGCAGGAGTCCGGCAGGACGCCACGTATCAACGCCGGGAACAATTTTCGGGCAAATGGGGGACGGGACATGTCGGACACGCTGGCCGGTGTCAACTCCATGGCGTCGGGTCTGACCGGCTCCATCAACAACGCCATCTCCGCGCTCCCGACGCTGAAGGACCAGGAGGCCGCTGCGGCGAATGTCCAGGAGTTCCAACAGCGGGTCAAGAAGTCTTCGTCCAACCTGAAAGGTCAGGTTCCGGGCATCGGCATCCTGGCGAGGAACGTCACCCGCCTGAACGACGCCATCACCAGCCTGTCCGCCATCTCCCACGGGCGGAGCGGCACGGACAGGTTGCTGACCAGCCTCCGCCTGTTCGTCTGACGCACGTTTCACCGGTAACGACCATGACGGATCATCCTGACAGTGCGGCAGCGGACGGCTGGCGCGGCGGCCAACACTCGCCCTGGGACGCGGTTCTCTTCGACCCGGCGCGGGCGGAGGGCACCTTCCTGCTCGGGCTGGCGGCGGCTCGGCTGGGGCGTTCGGAGGCGGCGATGCGCTGGTTCCGCCGCACCGTCCGGCTGCAACCCGGCTGGACGGACGGCTGGGCCGCGCTGGCCGACGCCGGCCGCCGCGCCGGCCGCTGGCGGGAGGCCGCCGCGGCCAACGCGGCACTGCTCGTCCTTGCCCCCGCCCACGGCGCGGCCCTCGCCAACCTTGCGATGCTGGAGCGGGGCGCGGGACATCCGCGGGCGGCGGTTCGCCGGTTCATCCGCGCCCTGGCGCTCGACTCCGGACAGGCCGGAACCTGGAACAATCTGGGCAACGCGCTGCGCGACCTGGGAGCCACCGCACAGGCCGCGGCGGCGTGGAGGAGGGCGCTGGCGCTCGACCCGGGCCAGGCGGACGCTCTCGGCAACCTCGGCGGCGCGCTGCGCGACCAGGACCGTTACGCCGAGGCGCGGGTCCTGCTGCGCCGCGCGCTGACGCTGGCGCCGCAGCACGCGGCGCTTCACGGCGTGCTGGCCTATGCGCTGAGCGGTGAAGGGCGGCTGGTGGAAGCGGAGCGGGCCTGCCGCCACGCGCTGGCGCTGACGCCCGCCCTTGCCGACCCGCTGTGCACGCTGGGTCTGGTGAAGCAGCGGCGGGGTGGCGGCGATGCCCTGCGCTGGTTCGATCGCGCCGTGGCGGCGACGCCGGGCCACCCGCTCGCCCGCTTCAACCGTGGTCTGGCGGAGCTGGAGAGCGGCGCGCTCGCCGACGGCTGGAGCAACTACGCCTGCCGCTTCGCCGCCGGCCGTGCCGGGCGGGAGCGGCGCTTCGCCATCCCCGAATGGCGGGGGGAGCCGCTGGCCGGCAAGCGGCCTGTCTCTTATAC
>NZ_JAUQTX010000421.1:0-3233 GCF_059803775.1 Azospirillum sp. UFLA03-27
GTTATAGTCTCGTGGGCTCGGAGATGTGTATAAGAGACAGCTCCAGCCGGCCGGCGCGGCCCCGCCGCTGCTCCGCCGAGGCCTGGGAGACCTTGGCGGTGACCAGCCGCGTCATGCCGCTGCGCGGGTCGAAGCGGGGGACGCGCATCAGCCCGCCGTCCACGACGATGCGGATGCCCTCGATGGTCAGGCTGGTCTCGGCGATGGGGGTGGCGAGCACGATCTTGCGCGTGCCCGGCGGGCTGGGGGCGATGGCGCGGTCCTGGGCGTCCGCCGTCAGGTCGCCGTAGAGCGGGGCGATCACCGTGCCGGGGCCGAGGTCCCCGCTCTCCAGAAGGCTCTGCACCCGCCGGATCTCCCCGGCGCCGGGCAGGAAGACCAGCGCGTTGCCGGTCTCCTCGCGCAGGGCGCGGCGGACGGCGGCGGCCACGGCGTCCTCAATGCGGGTTCCGGCGGCGGGGGCGTCGAGATGGCGGGTCTCAACCGGAAAGGCGCGGCCCGCGCTGGTCACCATCGGGGCGTCGCCGAGCAGGGCGGCGACCGGGCCGCCGTCCAGCGTCGCCGACATCACCACCAGCCGCAGGTCGTCGCGCAGCGCGCCGCGCGCCTCATGCACCAGGGCCAGCGCCAGATCGCTGTCGATGCCGCGCTCGTGGAACTCGTCGAACAGCACGGCGCCGACCGCCGGCAATTCGGGGTCCTCCTGAAGCTGGCGGAGGAACAGACCGTCGGTCACCACCTCAATCCGGGTCTTCGGGCCAACCTTGGTGTCCAGCCTCACGCGGTAGCCGACCGTCTCGCCGACGCCTTCCCCCAGCATCGCGGCCATGCGGCGGGCGGCGGCGCGGGCGGCCAGCCGCCGCGGCTCCAGCACGATCACCTTGCGCCCGGCCAGCCAGGGCCGGTCGAGCAGGGCCAACGGCACGCGGGTCGTCTTGCCCGCCCCCGGCGGCGCCTGGAGCACCGCCACGCCGCGCCCGTCCAGCGCGGCCAGCAGCTCGGGAAGCACGGGGTCGATGGGAAGGGGCGGGATGCTCATGGACACTGCAGGATGGTGGAGAAGGGCGCCGCCCGTGTTCCTGGCAGCGGCGAGCGCCCCGGTCAAGCCTTCCGCCGGGCGTTGGCGGCTATTCGGCCTCCTCCCGGCAGAAGACCCCGGCCTCGGTGTCGTGGGTGAACAGCTCGGCGTAGCGCGCCCAGCCGGTCACCGCGTTCAGCGTCTCCTCGGCGTAGTCCTCGCTCATGAAGGCTTCCAGCTCGCGGGCGAAGGGGGCGTAGGGAACGCGGTGGTCGGGGCGCTCCGCCAGGGCGGCGTCGATGTGCGCGGCGAGCGGCACGAAATGGACCAGATGCTCGGCGAACAGCGCCTTGCGGTCGTCCATCCCGGCCTCGGCGAACAGGTGGCCCGGTTCGGTCAGCCGGATGTCGCCCTCCGCCACCTCGGCGAATCCGAGCATCTGGAGCGTCTCGGCGATGGGGAAGAGGTCGTCGATCTCGTGCCGCAGCGCCGCCGCGAGGTGCGGCAGGTCCGCCTTGCCCTGGTAGGGCGGGGCGGCCAGCGTCTCCATCAGGCCGGACAGCAGGTTCGTCAAGACGTGCTGGAGCGGCTCGGCGTAGACCGGACGCGGACGCCCGGCCGTTGTCCCCGGTGCCGTCGCCGGTGCGGTCAGCGGCTTGCGCGTGGTCATCCGGCCGTAGATGTCATCGACCAGATCGCGGAAGTCCGGGGCCAGCCGGTTGCGCGGGTGCGGGATGTCCACCCGGATCTCCGCCGCCACGCGGCCCGGGTTGGAGGCGAAGACCAGGATGCGGTCGCACATCAGCACCGCCTCCTCGATGTTGTGGGTGACCATCAGGATCGACCGGGTCGGCAGCTTGCGCTCCATCCACAGGTCGAGCAGGTCGGTGCGCAGCGTTTCCGCCGTCAGCACGTCGAGCGCCGAGAAGGGCTCGTCCATCAGCAGGATTTCCGGATGGACCACCAGCGCGCGGGCGAAGCCGACGCGCTGGCGCATCCCGCCGGACAGCTCCTTGGGGTAGGCGTTCTCGAAGCCCGACAGGCCGATCAGGTCGATGGCCTCCTCGGCGCGCGCCGCCGCCTCGTTCGCGGGAACGCGCAGCGCCTTCAGCCCGGCCAGCACATTCTCCTCGACGGTCAGCCAGGGGAACAGCGCGAAGGACTGGAACACCATCGCCACCCCGTCGGTCGGCCCGGCCACCGGCGCGCCGTGGTGCAGGACTTGTCCGGAGGTCGGCCGCGCCAGCCCGGCGACGATGCGCAGCAGCGTGGACTTGCCCGAGCCGGAGCGGCCGAGCAGCCCGACGATCTCGCCGTCGCGCAGCGTCAGGTCCACGCCGTCGAGCACGACATACTGCTGGTCGGACGGCTTGCGGTAGGCCTGCCGGACGTCGCGGAGTTCGAAAAGGGGCGAGTTCTGCGTCATGGGTACGGCCTCCGTCAGGCAAGGCGCAGGCGGCGTTCGGCGTAGCCGTAGAGCGGACGCCAGAGCAGCCGGTTGAGCAGGGTGACGAACAGGGACATCACGGCGATGCCGAGCACGATGCGCGGGTAGTCCCCCGCGGCGGTCGCCTGGGCGATGTAGCTGCCCAGCCCGTGCGCGGTGACCTCGGCGTCGCCCCAGCGCACCGCCTCGGCGACGATGCTGGCGTTCCACGAACCGCCGGCCGCGGTCACCGCACCGGTCAGGTAGTAGGGGAAGACGCCGGGCAGCATGACGTCGCGCCACCACTGCCAGCCGCGGATGCGGAAGCTGGAGGCCGCCTCCTTCAGGTCGCTGGGGAAGGCGGAGGTTCCGGCGACGACGTTGAACAGGATGTACCACTGCGTGCCGAGGATCATCAGCGGGCTGAGCCAGACGTCCGGGTTCAGGTCGAAGCGCAGGATGGCGACGACGGCGACCGGGAACAGCAGGTTGGCCGGGAAGGCCGCCAGGAACTGCGCCAGCGGCTGCACCGCCTCGGCGAGGCGCGGGCGCAGCCCGATCAGCACGCCGAGCGGCACCCAGACGAACGAGGCGATGGCGATCAGCACCACGACGCGCAGCAGGGTCGCCGCCCCGAGCAGCAGCGCGGTCCCGACGTCGCTCCAGCTGGCGCCGCCGGCGATGAAGCTCACCAGGGTCCAGCCCAGGCCGAGCGCTGCCGCCGAGACGACCGCGTACCACACTTGGTCTGTCTCTTATACACATCTGACGCTGCCGACGATTATACGC
>NZ_JAUQTX010000422.1:0-3256 GCF_059803775.1 Azospirillum sp. UFLA03-27
GCCCCCGCCATGGCCCAGGCGCGGGAGCTGCTGCGTGAGCTGGGGGCGCTGGACGCCGACGGCGGCATCACCGCCCACGGCCGCCGCATGGCCGGTTTCGGCGTGCACCCGCGGCTGGCCCACATGATGCTGAAGGGCAAGGCGATGGGGCTGGGCGCGCTGGCCTGCGAGGTCGCCGCCCTGCTCGGCGAGCGCGACATCGTCCGCGCCCAGCCCGGTTTCCGCGACGCCGACCTGCGGCTGCGCGTGGAGCTGCTGCGCGGCCTGGATGATGACGGGCGGGTGCGCGGCGCCGGGCGCGGCCTGACCGTGGAGCGCGGCGGCGCCCAGCAGGCGTTGAAGCAGGCCCGGAACTGGAAGCGCCAACTGGGCGTGAAGGGAGGCGGCGGCGACCTCGGCGCCACCGGCCTGCTGGTCGCCCTCGCCTACCCCGACCGCATCGGCCAGCGCCGTCCCGGCGGCAACACGGGTGGGGCCGCCGCGCAATACCGGCTGTCCAACGGGCGCGGCGCGTATTTCCAGGACGCCGAGCCGCTGAGCGCCGAGGACTGGCTGGCCGTCGCCGACCTGGACGGCGCCGCCCGCGAATCGCGCATCTTCCTCGCGGCCCCGCTCTCCCTGGGGGAGCTGGAGGAGGCCTTCGCCGAGCACATCCGCAGCGAGACCATGGTCGCCTGGGACGGGCGGGAGCAGACGGTGCTGGCCCGCCGCCGCCGCATGCTGTTCGCCCTGGCGCTGGAGGACAAGCGCCTGCCCAACCCGCCCGCCGAGGCCATCGCCGCCGCCATGCTGGAGGGCATCCGGGAGATGGGGCTGACCGCCCTGCCCTGGACCGACGAGCTGCGCAAGTGGCAGACGCGCGTCCTGTTCCTGCGCCGCCGGGAGGGCGAGGAGTGGCCGGACGTCTCCGATGCCGCCCTGCTGGAGACGATGGAGGAGTGGCTGGCGCCCTTCCTGAACGGCGCGTCGCGCCGCGCCCATCTCGACCGGGTGGAGTTGGGCAACGCGCTGCGCGGGCTGCTGCCCTGGGCGATGCAGCAGCGGCTGGACAAGGAGGCGCCGACCCATGTGGAGGTGCCCAGCGGTTCCCGCATCCCCATCGATTACAGCGGGGACGAGCCGGTTCTGGCCGTCCGGCTCCAGGAGATGTTCGGGCTGGCCGAAACGCCGCGCATCGCCGGCGGGCGGGTGCCGCTGCTGCTGCACCTGCTGTCGCCGGCCCGCCGCCCGGTGCAGGTGACGCGCGACCTCGCCAGCTTCTGGGCCAACGCCTACAAGGCGGTGAAGGCCGACCTCAAGGGCCAGTATCCCAAGCATTATTGGCCCGACAACCCGCTGGAGGCCGAACCCACGGCGCGGGCGAAACCACGCGGACGGTAAAAGGGAGGCGGATGGATATGGCGATCATCGGGGTGATGGGGTCGGGGCAGGAGGAATGGGCGGACTACGCGGAGCCGCTCGGCGCGTGGATCGCCGGGGCCGGGCACGACCTGCTGACCGGCGGCGGCGGCGGGGTGATGCGGTCGGCCGCGCGGGCCTTCCACGGCACGCCGGGGCGCCGCGGCCGCTCCATCGGCATCCTGCCGTCCGAGCCCGACCCGATCCGCGGCCATGCGCCCCTGCCCGGCTACCCCAACCCCTACATCGACCTGCCCATCCTGACGCCCTTCGCGCGCAAGCCGGCCGGCGCGCCGCCGACGGAGCTGAGCCGCAACCACGTCAACATCCTGACCAGCGACGTGATCGTCGTCCTGCCGGGCCGCCACGGGACGCTCGACGAGGTCCGGCTGGCCCTGCGCTTCGGAAAGCCGATGATCGGTTTCGGACCGGAGCTTGACTTTCAGGCCATGCCCGCCGAATTGCGGACAACCGGCGACTTCGGAACGGTCACGGCCTTCATCGCGGACGCCCTGTCCCGCCGCTGACCCTCCGTTCCCGGACAATACGACCTGTGGCAGGATGGCGGGCATGGATGCGCAAGGGATTCTCGACCTCAGCCGCTGGATCGCGGAGGCCGGGCTGCGGGGGGTGCCGGAGACGGACCTCATCGGCGGCTTCTGCGAGCGGCTGGTCGCGGCGGGCGTGCCGCTGACCCGGACGGTGGTCGGGGCGGACACGCTGCACCCGACCATCGCCGGCCATGTGGTCACCTGGGACAGCAGCGGGCGCAACGCCGCGGAGGTGCGCCGGACCGAGTATGGCGGCGACGGCAGCGATCCCGACATCGACGAGAAATGGCTGCGCAGCCCCTTCCACCGGCTCTACACCTCCGGCGAGACGATGCTGCGCCTGCGGCTGACCGACGGCACGGAGGGCGGCGAGTTCCCGATCGTCGACGAGCTGAGGGCGCAGGGCGCCACCGACTACATGGCCATCGTCAACCGCCTCGGCCCCCGCGCCGCCATCGGGGAGCTGGATTGCATCTTCTCCTCCTGGGTGTCGCACCATCCCGACGGCTTCAGCGACGCGCAGCGCGACGCCCTTCTCACCCTCACCGGCAGCCTGGCGCTGGCGCTGCGCGGCCACGCCATGGCGCACATCGCCAACACGCTGGCGGAGACCTATCTGGGACGGGACGCCGGCCACCGGGTGCTGCGCGGTCACATCCGCCGTGGCGTCGCGGAGGAACTGGACGCCGTGCTGTGGTTCAGCGATCTCCAGGGCTTCACCCGCATCACCGACACGGCGGCCCCGGAAACCATCCTGCCGCTGCTGAACGACTATGCGGAGCTGGTGGTAACGGCGATCCATCGGCACCACGGGCAGGTGCTGAAGTTCATGGGCGACGGCATCCTGGCCGTCTTCGACCGCTCCAACGCCGAGGACGCCTGCCGGGCCGCCCTCGACGCGGCGGAGGAGGCGCGGGAGCGCTGCAAAGAGCTGAACGCCCGCCGCTCCGCCGCCGGGCTGCCGGTGACGCGCTTCTATCTGGGGCTGCACCAGGGGAAGGTGTTCTACGGCAACATCGGCGGGGTGGACCGGCTGGACTTCACCGTGGTCGGCCCCGCGGTGAACGAGGCCAGCCGCATCGCCGCCATGTGCCGGTCGCTCGACCAGGACATCCTGCTGTCCTCCGCCTTCACCGAGTCCGCTCCGGAATGCCGGGAGCGGCTGATCTCGGTCGGGCGCTACCTGCTGCGCGGCGTCGGCCGCCCGCAGGAGCTGTACACGCTGGACCCGGAGGCGTCGGGAACGGCCTGACACAGAGTGGGAACCTGTCTCTTATACACATCTGACGCTGCCGACGATTATACGC
>NZ_JAUQTX010000423.1:0-3246 GCF_059803775.1 Azospirillum sp. UFLA03-27
CCCCCCCCCCCCCCCCCCCCCCCCCCCCCCCCCCCCCCCCCCCCTTTTTAATGCTCCGGCGACCACCGAGATCTACACTCGCGTATAATCGTCGGCAGCGTCAGATGTGTATAAGAGACAGCCTCGTCGCGGCGCTGGCCGGCTCGATGGCCGGGCTGGTCACGGCGACTCTGAACGTCCGCTTCAAGATCCTGCACCTGCTGGCCAGCATCCTGACCATGATCGCGCTGTTCTCGGTGAACCTGCGCGTGATGGGCCGCCCGAACGTGGCGCTTCTGATGCAGGACACGGTGCTGACCCCCTTCTACGGGCTGGGGCTGCCCGACCATGTGGTGCGGCCGCTCGTCGTGCTGGTCGTCGTCGTCGTAATCGTCCTGCTGCTGTCCCGCTTCCTGAACAGCGAGTTCGGCCTCGCTATGCGGGCGACCGGAGTCAACGCCCGGATGGCCCGCGCGCAGGGGGTGCAGACGGACTTCCACATCTACGCCGGCATGGCCCTGTCGAACGGGCTGTGCGCCCTGGCGGGCGCGCTGTTCGCCCAGACCAACGGCTTCGCCGACGTGACCACCGGCATCGGCACCATCGTGGTCGGTCTGGCCGCGGTGATCGTCGGCGAGACGGTGCTGCCGGCCCGCGCGATGCTGTGGGCCCTGGTCGGCTGCGTCGTCGGCTCCATCCTCTACCGTCTGGCGGTCCAGCTGGCCCTGTCGGCGGACGCCATCGGGCTCCAGGCCTCCGACCTCAACCTCGTCACCGCCGTCCTGGTCGCGGTGGCGCTGATCCTGCCGCGGATGCGGCTGAAAGCCGCATCGAAGAAGAGGGAGGCCGTCCGATGATCACGGTCAACGGCATCCACGTCACCTTCGGGCGCGGCACCCCGCTGGAGAAGCACGCCCTGCGCGGCGTCGACCTGACGATCCCGGAAGGGCAGTTCGTCACCGTCATCGGCTCCAACGGCGCCGGCAAGTCCACCTTCCTGGGCGCGCTGGCCGGCGACGTGATCGCCGAGGAGGGCAGCATCGCCATCGACGGGGTGGACGTCACCCGCTGGGCGACGCCGAAGCGCGCCTCGCTGGTCGCCCGCGTCTTCCAGGACCCGATGGTCGGAAGCTGCACCGCCCTGACCATCGAGGAGAACATGGCGCTGGCTGCCGCCCGCGGGCGCCCCCGCGGCCTGGGCTTCGCCCTGCGCGGCGACCGCCGCCGGCATTTCCGCGAGCGCATCGCGGAGCTGGGGCTGGGGCTGGAGAACCGGCTGCACGACCGCATGGGCCTGCTGTCCGGCGGGCAGCGGCAGGCGGTCAGCCTGCTGATGGCGACGCTGGCCGGGTCGAAGATCCTGCTGCTCGACGAGCACACGGCGGCGCTCGACCCCGGAACGGCGGAGTTCGTTCTGGGCCTGACCCGCCGCATTGTCGAGGAAAACCGGCTGACGACGCTGATGGTCACCCACTCCATGCGGCAGGCGCTGGACTACGGCGACCGCACGGTGATGCTGCACGAAGGGCGGATCGTACTCGACGTGTCTGGGGAGCAGCGCGCCGGGTTGGACGTGCCTCATCTGCTGGCGCTGTTCGCCAAGCAGCGCGGCGGCGAGGACATCACCGACGACAACCTGCTGATCGGCTGAGGCAGGGGAGGGGGCGTCAGACGGCCTTGCGGTCGCGCTCCTTCACCGGTTCCTCGCGGTCGGCCTCGAACAGGGCCTGAAGCTCGGCAGCGGCTTGGCGGGAGGTCTGGATCAGGCGGTTCTCGTCGTGATGGACCGCGTGCTGCCGGATCAGCGTGCGCTCGTCATGCTCGCGGAAAGTGTCCAGCGTGTGGCGTGTCTCCTCCGGCGGCAGGCCCAGCGATTCCAGCACGCCGCCGGTCAGCCGCAGGCTCGAATCGTAGGTCTCGCGCACGAAATGGGTGACCCCGCGGTCCATCAGGAAATGGGCATGGCGGCGGTTGCGGGCGCGGGCGTGAATGACGAGGTGGGGGAAATGGCGGGTCGCCAACTCCACCACGCGCAGCGACTGCTCCATGTCCTCCAGCGCCACCACCAGCACCTTGGCCTTGTCCGCTCCGGCGGCGCGCAACAGGTCGAGCCGCGACGGGTCGCCGTAATACACCTTGTTGCCGAATCGCCGCACGACGTCGACCTGCTCAGCGCTCTGCTCCAGCGCCGTGAAGGGGATGCCGCGCAGCCGCAGCACGCGCCCGACGATCTGCCCGACCCGGCCGAAGCCGCAGATCAGCACCGGCGGCTCCCCGTCCGGCGCGATGGTGTCGTAGGGGCGGACGGGCTTCACGATCAGCCGCGGCGCCAGCCAGCGCTCCTCCGCCGCGAAGACGAAGGGGGTGGCGATCATCGACAACGTGACCACCAGCATGGCCGTCGCCGCCTGTCCTCCGGTCATCGCCCCGACGCCGACGGCCAGCCCGAACAGCACGAAGCCGAACTCGCCGCCCTGGCTCAGCACCGTGGACAGCCGCACCGATCCGCCCGGACGCAGGCCGGACAGACGGGCCAGCCCGAACAGCGCCGCCGCCTTCAACGCCATCAGCCCGAGCGCCAGCGACAGGTAGCGTACCGGCTCGGCCATCAGCGCCGCCACGTCGGCCCCCATGCCCACCGACACGAAGAACAGGCCGAGCAGCAGCCCTTCGAACGGTGCGATGTCCGCCTGCACCTCGTGCCGGTATTCCGAATCGGACAGCAGCACCCCGGCCATGAAGGCGCCGAGCGACATGGACAGCCCCGCCCAGGCGGCGAACAGCGCGGTGCCCAGCACGATCAGCAGGGCGGTGGCGGTGAAGATCTCCGGCGTCCGGGCGCCGTCCACGATGCGCAGCACCGGGCGCAGCAGGTAGCGCCCGCCGGCCAGGATCACCGCGACCGCTCCGCCGGCCTTCAGCACGGCCAGCCACGCCGTTCCGGCGTCCGGCACCTCCCCGGCGCCATGGCCGAGCAGGGGCAGCAGCGCCACCGCGGGGATGATCGCGAGGTCCTGGAACAGCAGGATCGAGAAAGCGCTGCGCCCGGCGTTGGTGGTCAACAACTCCCGCTCCGCCAGCATGGGCAGCACCATGGCGGTGGAGGACAGCGAGAGGCCGAATCCGGTCACCGCGGCGGCGGCGGGGGTGAATCCCAGCAGGAAAATGGTGGCGGCGGCGATCACGACGGCGGTCACCGCGACCTGCGCGCCGCCGAGCCCCAGGACCTGTCTCTTATACACATCTCCGAGCCCACGAGACTATAAC
>NZ_JAUQTX010000424.1:0-3237 GCF_059803775.1 Azospirillum sp. UFLA03-27
CCCCCGTGCCCCGGGCGCCGGGGGGGGTTTGGGGGGGGCCGCCGCATGACCGACCTCGATGACAACGACGACGATCTCCCCGGCTCCGACCCCACCCCGGCGGGCCGGCTGCGGATCGACAAGTGGCTGTGGTTCGCGCGCTTCTTCAAGACGCGCAGCCTCGCGGCGAAGCTGTGCAACGGCGGCGGCGTGCGGGTGTCCGGCACGGTGGTCGGCAAGGCGCATTACGCGGTGAAGCCCGGCGACGTGCTGACCTTCGCGCAGGGGCGGCACATCCGCGTCATCAAGGTGGTCGCGCTGGGCAGCCGGCGCGGCCCGGCGCCGGAGGCGCAGGCCCTTTACGAGGACCTCGCCCCGCCGGTGCGCGAGGAGGCGATCCAGGACCCCTACCGCGCGCCGCCGGCCCCGCGGGAGCCCGGCGCCGGCCGCCCGACCAAGCGCGACCGCCGGGCGCTCGACCAGCTGTACGGAGAGGAGTAAGCCGGAACAGCCGGAGAAAGCGGGGGCGAAGCGCGGGCGGGGCATTGCCATTCGGGGGGCGCAACCTCATCTGCGCAAAATAATCCCGCAACGGCCGACTTTTTCGGAGCCCGCCGCCCTCATGCTCGAACTGTTCTCCGACCCGCAGGTCTGGGCCAGCCTCCTGACGCTCACCGCGTTGGAGATCGTGCTCGGCATCGACAACATCATCTTCATTTCGATCATGGCGGCCAAGCTGCCGGTCCACCAGCAGCAGAAGGCCCGGCAACTCGGTCTGGCGCTGGCGCTGGTCATGCGGCTTCTGCTGCTCGCCTCCATCTCCTGGGTGGCGACCCTGACGGAACCGCTGATCACCGTGCTCGGCATGGGCTTCTCGGGCCGCGACCTGATCCTGCTCGGAGGCGGCCTGTTCCTGCTGGCCAAGGGCACCATCGAGATCCACAACACCGTGGAAGGCCACGAGGAGGGCAGCGCCGCCCCCAAGCTCGCCAGCTTCGGCGCGGTGGTCGGTCAGATCATCGTGCTGGACATCGTCTTCTCGCTGGACAGCGTGATCACCGCGGTCGGCATGTCCAACGACCTGCCGGTGATGGTCACCGCCGTCGTCATCGCCATGGCGGTGATGCTGTTCGCCGCCCGCCCGGTGGGCGATTTCGTGAACCGCCACGTCACCGTGAAGATGCTGGCCCTGTCCTTCCTGCTGCTGGTCGGCGTGGCGCTGATCGCCGACGGCTTCGGCTTCCACATTCCGAAGGGCTATCTGTACTTCGCCATCGCCTTCTCGACGCTGGTCGAGGCGCTGAACCTGATGGCCGCCGCCCGCCGCAAACGGAAGAAGGCCGAAGCGCACTGACGCTCCGGCCCTCCTGAAGACGTGCTCGACGGGCCGCCCCTGCAATGGGGGCGGCCCGTTCGCTTTCCGGGGATCAGGTCCGCATCAGACCGTCGCGGAACTCCACCTCCTCCACCAGATGCTCGTAGGCGAGTTTGAACAGGTCGCGGATCGAGACGATGCCGACCGCGCGCTTGCCCTGGGTGATCGGCAGGTGGCGGTAGTGCTTCGACTGCATCAGGGTCAGCGCCTCGATGGCGTCCGCGTCCGGCGGCAGGGTGTCCGGGTTGCGGGTCATGATCGCCGATACCTCGGTCTCCAAGGCGTCGATCTGGGTGGAGAGCACCTTGTTGTTCAGGTCGCGCTCGGTGACGATGCCGACGAGGTCGCCGTGGTTCACCACCAGCACGGCGCCGATGTTCTTCTCCGCCATCAGCTTCGACACGGTCAGGACGGAGGTGTCCTCCGTCACCAGGATGAGTTCCTGCGACTTCACCACGTCCGGAACCAGCTTCCGCTTCATCATTTCCCCCAATTTGTAATTTGTTTACAAACTCAAGCGCTGCAAAGAAACAATAGCAAATCTCGCTGGTGCAAAACTGCGGCAGAAGACCGCACCTCGGACGGGGTGGTCCGGATGGAGGATCGGCCGGGGGATCAGTTGCGCCGGAGGACGACGGTCAGGTTGTTGGCGGGCATCTCCACCAACTCGGCGAGGGTGAAGCCGGCGGCGGCACGCTCCACCGCGTCGAGGTCGCGCACGCCCCAGGCGGGGTTGCGGGCCTTCAGGTCGGCGTCGAAGGCGGCGTTGCTCGGCGCGCTGTGCCGCCCGCCGCGCATGAAGGGGCCGTAGAGCAGCAGCGGCGCGCCGGAGGGCAACAGTCGCCCCGCCCCGGCGAACAGGCCAAGCGCCGCCTCCCACGGGGCGATGTGGATCATGTTGATGCAGACCACCGCGTCGGCCGCCTCGACCGGCCAGTCGCGTGCGGCGGCGTCGAGGTCCAGCGGGTCGCGCAGGTTGGGCAGCGCTGCCGCGGAGGCCCAGGAGCGGATGCTGTCACGCAAGCCCGGGTCGGGGTCGCTCGGCTGCCACGTCACGCCGGGCAGCGCCTCGGAGAAGGCCACGGCGTGCTGGCCGGTGCCGCTCGCCACCTCCAGCACCAGACCTTGCGGCGGCAGGACGCGGCGGAGCACCTCCAGGATGGGGGCGCGGTTGCGCTCCGTCGCGGGGGCGTGACGGCGGGAGGTCTCGGGGTGCAGCGGATCGAACATGGGGGCAGGCTACCCGCGCCCGGCGCCCAGGGCAACCGCGGCGGGGTCGCGGCGCCCGGCCATCCAGGCCCCGGCGGCGAGGAGGAGCGCGCCGGCCAGCACCGCCGCGGCGGCCCCCAGCAGGGCGGAATCGAAGCTGCCGGTGCGAGCCACCACCATCCCCGCCGGCACCGGCCCGATGATCTGCCCCAGCCCGTAGACGGCGGTCAGCGCGCCGATGACGCGGGCCGACGCCCCGCCCGACAGGTGGCGCCCCAGCGTGAAGGACAGGGTGACGATGCCGACGAAGGTCCCGCCGAACAGCACGGCCGACAGCAGGGCCGCCGCGGGGGAGCCGGTGATCGGCAGCAGGATGCCCACCGCCTGCACGACATGGGCGAGGATCAGCGCCCGCCAGAGGCCAAGCCGCCGCCCCGCCGCCGCCCAGAGGATGCCGGACGGCATGGCCGCCAGCCCGGTGACCATCCAGGCCGCGGCGCCGAGCGGCGCCGTCTCCGGCATGGTCTTCAGGATGGCGACCAGGAAGGTGCCGGTGACGATGTATCCGGCCCCCTCCAGGAAATAGGCCAGCGTCAGCAGGATCATCGGGGCGGAGGGGCGGAGGGAGGGCGCTGTCTCTTATACACATCTCCGAGCCCACGAGACTATAACAG
>NZ_JAUQTX010000425.1:0-3072 GCF_059803775.1 Azospirillum sp. UFLA03-27
GCGTATAATCGTCGGCAGCGTCAGATGTGTATAAGAGACAGGGTGGTGATGTCGCCATCGGTGTTCACTGGGCGGCGGTGGCGGGTGGTGATCTCCACCTCCTGCCCGTACCAGGCATGTACGTTCTTCCAATGCCCATGCCGCCCGCGCCGGAAGTCCGGGTACAGCAGGGGCCACTCCCACCAGCCACGCAGGTCGATGCTGTAGACATCCAACTGCCCGTCGTCGGGAGCGGCGTTCTCCTGCACGGTCATGCCGCCGCCGTAATGGCGCCCGTTGCCGACGCCGATCTGCACCGACTTGACGCAGTGTCGCGCCCCGTTGATGCGGATCTCGGCACGGAAGGGCGCCATACGCCGCGCCACGCGAAAGGCCGCCACGGCGTAGCCGAACACGCCCCAGCGCCGCTTCATCTCGCGCGTCAGTTCGCGGGCCAGCTCGACGCTGAGACCGATGCTGGCGACGTTGAAGAAGGCCACACCGTTGACCTCGCCCAGGTCGATCCGGCGAATCGGCCCGCTGACCGCCAGCTTCGCCGCCTCCCGCACGTCCAGCGGGATTCCCAGCGTGCGCGCCAGATCGTTCGCCGTGCCCATGGGCAGGACGGCGAGCGGCAGACCGGTGTCGGCCAGCGCCGGGGCGGCCGCGTTCAGCGTGCCGTCGCCGCCCCCGATGATGACCATGTCCACCGAGTCGGCATGGGCGCGGATCGCCTCGGCGATGTCCTCCCGCTCGCGGCACTCGGCGCGGATCAGGGTGACGCCCGCCTTCGCGGCCTCCTCCCGGATGTCGTCGAGCGCGCGCTGCCCCTGGCGGGCCTTCCCGTTGACGATCAGCAGCGCGCGGCGTCGGTCGGCGCTCAGCGTCGGCCTCCCACCTCGTCCAGATGCTCCAGCAGGCTGGCGGGGTCCTCATAGACGCGGAAGGCTCCCGCCCGCTCCAGCTCGTCCTGCCCGTAGCCGCCGGACAGCAGCCCGATGCTGAGCGCGCGGGCGCGCCGCGCGGCCAGGATGTCCCACACGCTGTCGCCGACCACGATGGCCGTTTCGATGGCGACGCCGAGCCGCTCCGCCGCGGCCAGGAACAAGTCGGGGTCGGGCTTGGCGTATTTCACCTGATCGCGCGTCACCACCGGCACTTGGTCCGGGTCGACGCCCAGAGCCTCCAGCCCGGAACGCGCCGTCTCGATCCGCCCGCTGGTGGCGATGGCCCAGGGGATGCCCGCCGCCGTCAGGTGGGACAGCAGCTCCTGCGCGCCTGGCAGCGGGCGGACGCGCCCGGCCAGCCCGCGGAACGCCTCGGCGTGGCGGCGGCGCAGCCGCTCCAGAAGCTCCGGGCTGATGGCGAGGCCGGTCTCGCGCAGCAGCATGTTGGCGAACAGGCCGCCGCTCATGCCGATCTTGCGGTGGATGCGCCAGACCGACAGCTCGATCCCCTCATGGTCCAGCGCCTCCTGCCAGGCCAGCACATGCTGGTAGACGCTGTCGATCAGCGTGCCGTCGAGGTCGAACAGGAAGGCCGTGTTGATGCGGTCCATGGCGTGTGTCCCCAAGGCTGAATCCCGCTCCGGCGGAGCCGGCCCCAGTGAGTTGGTGGCAGCTCCACTGCACCGCAACGTCTCCCGGATGGCAATTCTGCGCCCCCTGCACCGAATGGGGCGCAGCGGAACTTCGGCGCCGGTTTCGCGTCAAGCTCATGCTGCCCAACCGGCAGCGCGGCGCAACAGCGGGGAGCGGACGGCTTTGGCACAGCGTGAGGACGCGGACGGGAACCGGGGCTGGTCCATCGACCGGATGACGCTCGGCCTCTGGCTGCTCGGCCTGCTGGCCGCCTTGGCCGTCCTGTGGGGCCTCAGCGCCGCCTCGCCGGTGCTCATCCCGCTGGCCGGCGCCTTCTTCGTGGCGGTCGCCGTGGCTCCGGTCGGGCGCTGGGTGCGCGACCGGGTGCCGCCGCGGCTGGCCCTGCTCGGCCCGCTCGCCGCCATGCTGACGGTGCTGCTGGTGCTGGCCGTCTTCGCCGGAGGCCTGTGGTTCATCGGCCAGCGCGTGGCCGGCGAGGTGCCGCGCCACGCCGAGGAGCTGCAACGGCTCTGGGGGGAGGCGAACGGCTGGATCAACGGGCTGCGCGAACGGTTTCTTGGCGACTCCGGCAGCAGCGACTCCGGCGGCGGCGGGGCGGAGGCGCTGTCCGGTCTCGCCGCGTCGGTGCTGACGGCGGCGCGGGAGGCCGTCTCGACGCTGGTCATCGTCCTCTTCCTCGCCCTGCTGATGCTGGTCGAGGCGCCGGTCTGGCGCGAGAAGATCGTCAAGACGCTGGGGCCGGAGCGCTGCGCCACCACCGTCACCGCGGTCACCGCCATCGCCCAGCAGTTCCGCCGCTTCCTGCTGGTCAGCACGACGCTGGGGCTGATCACCGGGGCGCTCTACATCGGCTGGCTGTCGCTGTTCGGGATCGACTTCCTGTTCCTGTGGGGCTTCCTTGCCTTCCTGCTGAACTACATCCCGGTGATCGGGTCGGTGGGAGCGGCCACGCTGCCCGTGCTGATGGCGCTGGCCCAGGGCGGATCGACCACCGCCCTGATGGTCGCGGGCGGGCTGCTGGTGATCGAGCAGGTGATGGGCAACTTCATCGGCCCGCGGCTGGAGGGCAAGCAGCTCGCCATCTCGCCCTTGGTGATCGTCAGCTCGCTGCTGCTGTGGAGCTGGCTGTGGGGGGCCGCCGGAACCGTTCTGGCGGTGCCGATGACCGTCCTGATCGCCATCGCGCTCAGCCACATCGACGCGCTGCGCCCCTTCGCCTTCGTGCTCAGCGATAAGAGCGACCGCCGCCGCTTCGAGGCGCGCACCCGGCCCGAGTAACGCAGCGCTGTTTTTTCCGCCGCTTTTCTGGCACCCCCCTCTCTTGACAGGTTTCCCGGCCCTCCCCACGTCTCCGGGACCTGTGATCCGGGCCCCTCTGGCGACTTAGACGTGGTCGCGATGTCGGATCTCTTCACCTGCTCTTGCGCCGACGGGCGTGACCGCACTTGGAGCTGTCTCTTATACACATCTGACGCTGCCGACGATTATACGC
>NZ_JAUQTX010000426.1:0-3059 GCF_059803775.1 Azospirillum sp. UFLA03-27
GTTATAGTCTCGTGGGCTCGGAGATGTGTATAAGAGACAGCGATGCGACCTCCGGCGGCTTGGCGGAGGGGGTGAGCGCGCCCAGCTTCTCGCGCGCCGGCTTGGCGTAGGTGCCGCTGCCGAACAGGCGCAGGAAGGCCTCGAAGTCGGCGGGCTCGCGGCTGCCCTTGACCATCTGCCACAGCGATTCCTCAAGCGCCGGCGCGGCCGGAGCGGCGCCCGGCGGGGCGATCTCCAGCGTCACCGTGCCGGTGGCCTTGCCGCCCTTGCCGTCCTCCACCTGATAGGTGAAGGCACCGGCGGCCCCCGCCCGCTCCTGTTCCGGGTCGAAGGTCAGCCGGGTCAGCCCCTCGGCCGGCAGGCGGTCGCCGGGGCGGATCAGGGTGGCGCCATCGCGCACCTTGCCGCGGTCGGGCACGGCGGTGACGGTGATGGTCAGCGGGTCGCCGTCGGGGTCCACCGGCGCCTCGATGGCCAAGCGATTCGGCAGGGCGCGGATGGTGCGCGCGCCGGCCACCACCGGCTCACGGTTGCTCGGCTTGATGGTGATCGCCACGCCGCCCCGCGCCACGCCGCCCCGCCCGTCCATGATCGCGAAGTCGAAGCGCCCGGCATTCCCAACGACGGTCGCGTCCGGCTTGAAGCTGGTGGCGGCGAGTTGCTCCACGGTCAGGTAGTCGCCGATCAGCACGATGCGGTCGCCGATGCGCACGCTGCCGCCGCGCGGCAGGCCGGAGATCTGGGCGAAGAGCTGGTCGTCGTCGGGATCGGTCGGGCGCCCGATGCGCAACGGCTCGGCGTCGGCGCGGTCGGATAGCTCCAGCGGGCGGATCTCGCCGAGCACCGGCGGCCGGTTCGGCGGGCGCGGGTTGAAGTAGAAGGGCGCCGCCCCCAGCGAACCAAAGATGTAAGGCTCCTGCCGCCCGTTGGTCGCCTGCCGCACGGTGTCGCGCACGTTGCGGAAGAACAGGCTCAGCTCCAGCCCCGGCGTCTGGAGATGCTGGAGCAGCGCGTCGGTGTAGGGGCTGTGGTCGCCCTGCCCGTCCTCGGCCAGCTGGTCGGCGCGGGTGGCCATGGCGACCAGCGTGTCGCTGGGCGTGTCGTCGACGCGGGCGAAGCCGTAATTGACCTGGATGCGGTTCTGTCCGGCCTGCTTCAGCCGATCCACGAAGGGGTTGTTGCGGCAGGAATCGAGCATCAGGATGCCCAGCTTGCGCGCCTGCGACAGCTCGCCCATCATCAGATTCAGCGGCATCGCCTCGTAGACGAGGTCGCGCTCGCGCTCCAGCCTGGCGTCGGCCGGGACGATGTAGTTGTTGCCGCCCACCTGGATGCCGTGCCCGGCGTAGAAGATCACCGCCACGTCGGCCTGCGAGGCGCGGATGCCGAAGTCGCGCAGCGCCCGCTCGAAGCTGCGGTTGTCCATGTCGAACTTCTCGTCCACGTCGAACTGAAGCGTGCGCAGGGCCTCGGCGATGGCCTTGGCGTCGTTGACCGGGTTCTGGAGTTCGGGGGCGAACTCGTACTTGCCGATGCCGACGACCAGCGCGATGCGCTTCTCCGGGGACTGGGAGGCCTGGGGTGGTGGAGATTGAGGGGGAGAGGATTGGGCGGCCGCGCGTGGAGCCCATCCGAAGAGGCCCAGCAACAGCAGGACGAGGGCGAGCGACCAGAGGTCCCTGCCCAAACGAAGCTGCGTCGAGTGTCCGTCGAACATCGGCCGGCTCCATGGTGGGAAGGCGGTTGCGCACCCCATACCCGGCACCCGTCGGCATAAAATTGCCAATTAGCCGATCTTAATATTTCGATTCCTGCGCACCAAGCGTTCATTCAGCCTAATCCCGAATACGGAGAATGGGTGATTACTCCCCAGCCTCCGCAGCGGGCCGCACCTCCTCCCCCTCCCGGTCGAGGACCAGCCAGGCGCGCACCGCCTTGCGCTTGCCCTTCAGCGCCATCTCGCCCACCGGCAGTCCGGCCACCGTGCCCTGCACCGCCGTCCAGGTCGGTTCCCCGATGACGATCCGGCAATGGGGGGAGGAGCGCATGGCCACCGTCTTGCCCAGCGCCTCCAGCCGGGCCGCCGTATTGGCGGTGTCGCCGAGCAACGAATATTCCATGTGCCGCAGCCCGCCCAGGCTGCCCGCCACCAGCGGACCGGTGTGGATGCCGACGCGGATGCCGATGGCCGGCAGCCCCTCCGCCTGCCAACGCTTGTTCAGCTCCCGAAGCTCCCGCCCCATCTGGATGGCGCAGCGCACGGCGCGCTCGGCGTCGGCGTCGATCTCCGCCTGGGTGGTGCGGGCGACGGGGGCGCCGAAGACCGCCAGGATGGCGTCGCCGATGAAGCGCAGAACGATCCCGTCATGGGCCGCCACCACCCGCACCATGGCGTCGAGATAGCCCTCCAGCCAGAGGATCAGCGGTTCCGGCTCCAGCGCCTCGCAGACGGTGGTGAAGCCTTCGATGTCGGAGAAGAAGACGGTGGCGGTCAGCTCCTGCGGGCGGGGGCGCCCGCCGGCCAGGAAGGTCGCGCGCTCCCGCCATATCTCGTCAGCGACGGGCTGGGAGACGTGGTTGGCGAACAGTTGCATCAGGCTGCGGCGGTCGGTGCGCTCCTTCAGCGACAGATGCGCGGTCATCGCGGCGATGCCGCCCAGCCACGCCGCCGAGGGTGCCATCATCGCCACCAGCGGCCCGCCCTGGGCGAACAGCGCCAGCGCCGCCGCCCACAGGGCGAGCAGCCCGAGCAGGCTGGCCGGCACCAGCAGCCACACCGGCCAACCGGCCACCGCCAGCGCCACCCCGGCGGCACCCAGCACCAGCACCAGCGCGATGACCCCGCCGAAGGACAGGTCGCGGCTGGTCCGGCCGTCGAGGATCTGGGCCAGCGCGTGGGCCTGGATCTCCACCCCCGGCGTGGACAGGCCGGCGACCGACAGCGGCGTGCGGTGCTGGTCGACCCCGACCAGGACGGTGCCGACCACGGCGATCCGCCCGGCCAGCCAGCCGCGCGGCCTGTCTCTTATACACATCTGACGCTGCCGACGATTATACGC
>NZ_JAUQTX010000427.1:0-3121 GCF_059803775.1 Azospirillum sp. UFLA03-27
GCTCAGCTCCTCCGCCGCATTGCCACACTTGAGGAACGGCTCGCTGCCATGGAAGCCGCATCTGCAGGAGCGGGCGGAGGACCTGCGCCGGCGGATCGCCGCAACCGACGCGGACGCGTTCGCCCAGGCGGTTGACCGGGAGGTCCGCCGCCAGCTGGACCTCGCCTTGACGGGAATCGAGCGCTACCGCCGCCACCCCTACCGCCGCGATTTGCCCGATCCGCCCGTGCTGTGGACGGAGGGGACGTCCCGTCTTCTCGACTACGGCGCACTCGGCCCGGCGACGGGCGCGCCGGTCCTGTTCGTGCCGTCGCTGGTCAATCGCCATTACATCCTCGACCTGTCGGCGCGCAAAAGCCTGATGCGCTGGCTGGCCGCGCAGGGGCTGCGCCCCTTCCTGATCGACTGGGGCACGCCCGGCCCGCTGGAGCGGCGTTACAGCCTGACCGACTACATCGCCGGGCGGCTGGAGCGGGCGCTCGCCGCGGTGGTGGAGGCGGTGGGGCGTCCGGTTCCGGTGGTCGGCTACTGCATGGGCGGGCTGCTCGCCACCGCGCTGGCGCAGCGCCGCCCCAAGGAGGTCGCGGCGCTCGGCCTGCTCGCCACGCCTTGGGACTTCCACGCCGAGGACGCGGGCATGGCCCGCCGCGCCGCGAGCTTTTTCCAGCCCTTCGGCCCGCTGCTGGACGCCTGGGGGGAACTGCCGGTGGACGTTCTGCAGGGGCTGTTCGCCCAGCTCGACCCGCTGCTGGCGCTGAAGAAGTTCTCGCAGTTCGCCCGCATGGAGCCGGACAGCCGCGCCGCGCTCGCCTTCGTGTCGCTGGAGGACTGGTTGAACGACGGGGTGCCTCTGGTCGCCGGAGTGGCCCGCGACACGCTGGCTGGCTGGTACGGTCGCAACGACACGGCGCGCGGCGAATGGCTGGTCGCCGGACAGCCGGTGGAGCCGGAGCGGTTGAGCATGCCGGTCCTGGCGCTGATCCCGGAGCGCGACCGCATCGTTCCGCCCGCGTCCGCGGTGGCCTTGGCAAGATCAATCGGCAGCGCGCAAATGATCAGGCCGCCGCTCGGTCATATTGGCATGGTGGTCAGCGCCGGTGCCGAAACAGGCGTCTGGCGTCCCCTGGCCGAATGGCTTAGTGCGGCAGGATAACCGCAGCCAGTCAGGTGTCTTGCATTGCGGGAAATCCGCGCATAAGGTTTTTCCCACTCCGTGCGGCCCACTGACACGATAATAAAACTGACAAAATCTGAGGAGCGTCAACATGACCGAGGTTGTGATCGCCAGCGCAGCGCGTACTCCCATCGGCAGCTTCAACGGGGCGCTCAGCGCCGTACCGGCCCATTATCTGGGTGAGATCGCCATCCGCGAAGCGCTGAGCCGCGCCAAGACCGATGCCGCGGAGGTGACCGAGGTCATCCTGGGCCAGATCCTGACCGCCGGTCAGGGCCAGAACCCGGCCCGCCAGGCCGCCGTCAACGCCGGCATCCCGGCCTCCGCCACCGCCTTCGGCATCAACCAGCTCTGCGGTTCGGGCCTGCGCTCGGTGGCGCTCGGCTACCAGGCGATCCGCAACGGCGACGCCGAGGTCATGGTCGTCGGCGGCCAGGAGAGCATGAGCCAGGCCCCGCACGTCATGCATCTGCGCAACGGCGTGAAGATGGGCGCCGCCGAGATGCTCGACACCATGCTGAAGGACGGCCTGATGGACGCCTTCAAGGGCTACCACATGGGCACGACGGCCGAGAACGTCGCCCAGAAGTGGCAGCTGACCCGCGACGAGCAGGACGCCTTCGCCGCCGCCTCGCAGCAGAAGGCCGAGGCCGCCCAGAAGTCCGGCCGCTTCAAGGACGAGATCATCCCGGTCACCATCAAGGGCCGCAAGGGCGACATCATCGTCGCCGACGACGAGTATCCGAAGCACGGCACCACCGCGGAATCGCTGGCCAAGCTGCGCCCGGCCTTTTCCAAGGAGGGCACGGTGACCGCCGGCAACGCGTCGGGCATCAACGACGGCGCCGCCGCGCTCGTCCTGATGACCGCCGAGAACGCGGCCAAGCGCGGCCTCACCCCGCTGGCCCGCATCGTCTCCTGGGCGACCGCCGGCGTCGATCCGGCGATCATGGGCACCGGCCCGATCCCGGCTTCCCGCCTCGCGCTGGAAAAGGCCGGCTGGAAGCATGAGGACCTGGACCTGATCGAGGCGAACGAGGCCTTCGCCGCGCAGGCCCTGGCCGTGAACAAGGACCTTGGCTGGGACACCTCCAAGGTGAACGTCAACGGCGGCGCCATCGCGCTCGGCCATCCGGTCGGCGCGTCCGGCGCCCGCGTCCTGACCACCCTGCTCTATGAGATGCAGAAGCGCGACGCCAAGAAGGGCCTCGCCACCTTGTGCATCGGCGGCGGAATGGGCATCGCCCTCACCGTCGAGCGGGGCTGATGAAAAGCGGGCCGTTCCCTCCGGGGTGCGGCCCGCTTCGTATGTGTGCCTACAGAAACCGATAAAGAATCCAACACCAAGCTTTGGGGGAGGAGCCAATGGCTCGAGTTGCAGTCGTCACGGGCGGAACGCGCGGTATCGGCGAAGCCATCTCCGTCGCGTTGAAGAACGCCGGCTATGTCGTCGCCGCCAACTACGCCGGCAACGATGAGAAGGCGAAAGAATTCTCGGCCCGCACGGGCATCGCGGTCTACAAGTTCGACGTGTCGGACTTCGACGCCGTGAAGGATGGCATCGCGAAGATCTCGGCCGAACTCGGGCCGGTGGATGTGGTGGTGAACAACGCGGGCATCACCCGCGACGGCGTGATCCACCGCATGACTCCGCAGCAGTGGAACGACGTCATCGCGACGAACCTCACCTCCTGCTTCAACCTCTGCCGCAACGTCATCGACGGCATGCGCGAGCGCGGCTTCGGCCGCATCGTCAACATCGGCTCGGTGAACGGCCAGGCCGGCCAGTACGGTCAGGTGAACTACGCCGCCGCCAAGTCGGGCATCCACGGCTTCACCAAGGCGCTGGCCCAGGAGGGCGCGGCCAAGGGCGTCACCGTCAACGCCATCGCGCCGGGCTACATCGATACCGACATGGTGCGCGCGGTGCCGCCCAACGTGCTGGAG
>NZ_JAUQTX010000428.1:0-3098 GCF_059803775.1 Azospirillum sp. UFLA03-27
GTTTGCGTCGTGCCATGCGGGGCCTCCTTCGGTCCCGAAGTTATGGCCCGTACACGAAATTTCAGACAGTCCCAGCGATGCCGCTTACCAGCCCCGCCATCGAGAGCACGATCTACCTGGCACTCGAACTCAGCCGCTCCACCTGGCTCGCCGCCATGCGCTTGCCGGGGGCCACCAAGAGTGTCCTGCATCGCATAGCGGCCGGCGACACGGCGACACGGCGGCGCTGCTCGCGGTCATCGCGACCCAGCGCGCACGCGCGGAAGCGCGCCTGGGCGCCTCGGTCGCCGTCGTCTCCTGCTTCGAGGCGGGGCGTGACGGCTTCTGGCTACACTGACTTCTGCTCGCCAATGGTGTGAACAACCATGTCGTTGAGCCGACCAGCATTCTGGTCAATCGCCGTGCTCGGCGGGCCAAGACCGATCGGCTCGACGCGGAGGGGCTGCTGCGGGTGCTGGCGGCTTATCACCAAGGCGATCATCAAGTGTGCAGTGTGCTCCACGTGCCAAGCCCGGCGGAGGAGGATGCCAAGCGCCCGCACCGGGAGCGCGAACACCTGGTCCAGGAACGGGTCCGGATTGAGAACCGCATCGAGGCGCTTCTGGCCACCCAAGGCATTCAGAAACGGCCATCGTTGCGCTCCTGGACGGACGACCTCGCCGCCTTGCGGACGGGTGACGGGCGGGAGCTGCCGCCGCATCTGCGCGCGGAGTTCGATCGTTTGAGACGGCGGCTCGCCCTCACCATGGAGTTGATCCGCGAGATCGAAGCCGAACGGACAGCGGCTCTTGCGGCCTCGCCATCCGACCCGACCCAGCGGAAGATGGCGGCCCTCGCCCGCATCCGCGGCATCGGCGGCAACTTCGCCGCCGTGCTCACGCGCGAGGTCTTCTATCGCCGCTTCGGCAACCGCCGCCAACTCGCCAGCTGCGTCGGCATCGCCCCGATGCCGCATCAGAGTGGAGCCATGGACCGCGATCGGCGGATCGGGCGAGCCGGAAACCCGCGGGCTCGAACAACCCTCATCCAGCTGGCGTGGTTGTGGCTCCGCTACCAGCCAGCAAGCGGATTGGCTGAATGGTTCCGCGACCGTGTTGGCGAGCTCGCCGGGCGGACGCGGCGGATCGCCATCGTCGCCATGGCTCGCAAGCTTTTGGTCGCGCTCTGGCGCTACATCGAGACCGGAGTGGTGCCGGAGGGCGTCGAACTCAGGGGATAGCACATCGACGCCGGGCGACATCGACCGGCGTCGATAAGGGAGCGCGACCGTCTTCATCATTGGCGACCGAATCATTGGCGACCGAGAGTTGCCGCGTTTCAGGTGGGTCGCGTCTTACCGGGGCCACGCCTCGTGCATGAGGCATTCTGGTGCGGGACCGCGGCGCGGACCCGACCGCATGTGAGGTGATGCAGCCGCGGCTGCGTGATTGATCCGCCCCGGACCTTTGCCATGGCACGACCAGGCCAGTTCATTGGCCAACAACAGGGAGGAAGAGAATGCGCGAGACCCGTTGACAGCCGAACCCTCATGTAAAGATGAAGCCTGCTTCGACCAGAAGGGCCGCAACGCACATCGCTGGTGGGTGCGTGGGCAACGGTCGCGCACAGCCTTTCTTCCACGCTCTCTAAAGTATAAGGTTGTTTGCGTTTGGTCACACCACCAATGTCATATTGGTTGTATGAGTAAGTGCGGTACTGGGCCGCCTCGAAGACCGACTAAGCTCACGCTCACAACGTGGCGTAAATGGCTAGCTGCGATCACAGAACATAGTAAGGCGTATTATGATTAAGAGCCCGCTTTCTGTTTTTGTTAAGAAAATTTCCGGAAAAAAAACTGAAGAGCGTTTGCTCAATGATAAGTTGCGAATTGATGATCGTTTTATCAGTCAAGATGAGAGAAACTTTTGTTTTGATTATATTATACTTGGCGGTAGCAATATACATGCGTTTGAAGATTTTTTTAACGCAGTTGGTCGTACTCATCGTATTTGGCGTGGATCAACGATCTCGTTTGTATCAAAGCCAATAGCTCCGCCGTCATTGCCGTCAGAGATGCCTTCCGGATTGGCGAGGCAGATTGTAGAGGATTGCACGAAATCTGCAGCATTGCGTTTGTTGTCGAATCTTCACTCTGCTCTCATTGTGGAGTTCTTGCGTGATATTTCGACCGGATGCATTCGCATTAATGACAGCTATATTTCAAATAATAACCAAACTTCTTGGCATGTCTCCGTTGATAATAAGGCGATTTTTGGGGAAGGTGCCATTGAGATTGACGCTGTTTCTGAATTTCATGACATTCTTTTGCGTGATTCTCTGAAGAAATTTTATGAATTGTATATTATGCCTAGACTGAATATTTCAGTACCTGTTTTTGTTATTAGGCAGTATTTTGTTGAGCTTTTTTTGAACGAGTCTGGGGATTTCGAAACCGGATGGGGAAAGCATGGGTGGTTTAATATTGAAAGGAGAAATTTTATTAATGGAAAGCTTGACTGGATATACAAATACCTTGAAGAACTAGACGATAGAATCGTATTTATTGATCAACCAAAGGAGCTTCTTTTTTCGGATTGCTTGGCGCCATTTGGCGAGAATGAAAGGCATGCGTGTGTAGAGGCGCAAAACGAAATGGCAAGGGACATACTTCATACATCTACCAAGATATTTGAAGCGGCGGGTCTTCCCGCTGAATTCGAGCAACGCGAGCATTTTTTCAGGAATAGCATTCCGATTTCCCATTATAGAAATATTCTTCGCGAAAAAGTAGTTGAACGCACTAAAGGTAACTATTTTAGAAAGAAATTTGAGGAAGCACAATCTATAGTTGCCGCGCAGGGCGCCGAGTTCACCGGAGCGCGGGCCGCGCTCGCCGCACGGGATGCCGAACTCACCGGAGCGCAGGCCGCACTCGCCGCACGGGATGCCGAACTCACCGGAGCGCAGGCCGCGCTCGCCGCACGGGATGCCGAGCTCACCGGAGCGCAGGCCGCGCTCGCCGCACGGGATGCCGAGCTCACCGGAGCGCAGGCCGCGCTCGCCGCACGGGATGCCGAACTCACCGGAGCGCAGGCCGCGCTCGCCGCACGGGATGCCGA
>NZ_JAUQTX010000429.1:0-3057 GCF_059803775.1 Azospirillum sp. UFLA03-27
GCGGCCACCATACAGACGATGCCGACGACGATCTGCATCCAACGCGCGCCTTCGGAAATGGGCGCCTGCGAGCCGCCGGAACTGTTAAAAGCTGGCCTCTGGGATTCTGTCGATCCAACCATCATTCCCTCCCGTGGGATTGCGACGCTTTGATACCGGGCATGAGGGTCCCCTTGGGCGGGCGAGGCGGTGTCCGAGCGAGCGTCCGCATCGCCGCGTCATGGGCGGCCTTGTTCCGTGCCGATGTGAGTCATGGTTCATTGGTGTGCTGGAGAGCCGGTCACGCTGACCCTGCGTTCGTGGCGCTCCAGATACGGCATATGGTATGCCAGAGACATGATTGTTGGCAACACGAACTTTTGACGTGCTGCGCTTTTCATCCGAAAATTTTCCGGGCTTCCGAAAACCGGACGGCCGGAAGGGTCAGCCCCAGCCTGCGGGCGGGCCTCCGTGGCGTTCTCACGATTGGATGAGCGAGGCGCCGACCGTCGTCTTCAGACGGTCGCGGACGCGGCGCGGGACGAGGCCGTGACCACAAGCGCCGCGATGGCCGCCGCCAGCGGCACGAAGGACACCCAGAGCACCGAATCCCAGCCGAACGCCGCCAGCAGCCCGCCGGACGCGAAGGACCCCAGGGCCATCGTGCCGAACACGATGAAGTCGTTGAGCGACTGCACCTGCGTCTTCTCCTCCGGGCGGTGGCACTCCAGAACGAGCGCGGAGGCCCCGAGGAAGCCGAAGTTCCAGCCGACCCCCAGCAGGATCAGGCTGACCCAGAAATGCGCCACATCGATGCCCCCCAGCCCGACCGCTGCGGAAGCGGCGATCAGGCCCAGGCCGGCGAACACGATCCGGGATGCGCCGAACCGCTCGACCAGACGTCCGGTGACGAAGCTCGGGGCGTACATGGCGATCACATGCCATTGCAGGCCGAGGTTGGACACCTCCTGCGACAGGCCGCACAGCCGCATCGCCAGCGGGGCCGCCGTCATGATGAAGTTCATCAGCAGATAGGAGACGACCCCGCACAGCACGGCGGTGACGAATCGCGGCTGGCGCGCGATGACGCCGAGCGGCCGTCCCCCGGCGGCTTCCGCCGCAGTCGGCATCGGCAGCCGCACGCCGACCAGAACCAGCGCGGACACCGCCGCCACGGCGGCCTGGGCAAGGAAGGTCGCTAGGAACAGGTGCGGCGGCCAGACATCCATGGTGACGGTGACGAGCTGCGGTCCGATCACCCCGGCGAACACCCCGCCCGCCATCACGGCCGACATGGCCCGCGGCCGCCGCTCCGGCTCGACGCAATCGGTCGCGGCGAAGCGGAAGGAGAGGACCACGGCGGCGTAGGCGCCGCCGGGGATCATCGCCGCGCAGAACAGCCAGAAGTTCCCCAGAATCACCGCCAGGGCGGAGAGCAGCCCGACGAGCACGCCGCACCCCGTCCCCGCCAGGAAGGCGGCACGCCGCCCACGGCGCCGGGCAATGGCCCCGGCGGGAATGGTGCAGACCGCCATGCCCACGACGAAGACGGAGAGCGGCAGCGTGGCCAGTGCCGAGCTGGGCGCCAGCGTGTTCCCGACGATGGCCCCCGTCGCGTAGACGACCACCGCGTTGGCGCCGGCCAGCGCTTGCGCCGCCGCCAGCCGCAGAACGTTCGCCGTCCCGTGAGCGTAAAGGCCCTGTGCATAAGGGGTGGTGTCGGCTTGGCTCATGACGGTCCTCGGGACTGGCTCTGTCGCGGTTGCCCCAGGCTTACCGACCCGCCATCATGAATAGAAGTGGTATGTTCTCATGATTGGATGAGCCGGAGTCATGAATGATTGACCGCCAGATCCTCGCGATCCTGCGGGAGGTGGATCGGGCGGGCAGCGTCACCGCCGCCGCCGAACGCCTGAATCTCAGCCAGTCGGCGCTGAGCCACACGATGCGCAAATTCGAGGAACGCTGCGGCGTCGAAATCTGGATGAAGAAGGGGCGGAGCCTCCGCTTCACCCAGGCTGGCCGGCATCTTTTGGCGCTGGCGCAGCGCCTGCTGCCGCAGTTCGAGCACGCCGAACGGGTTCTCGCCGATTTCGCGTCGGGCCGCCGCGGGGCGTTCCGGGTGGGCATGGAATGCCATCCCTGCCAAGCTTGGCTGATGCGGATGACCGCCCGCTATCTCACCCAATGGCCGGACGTGGATTTCGAGGTCCGCACCGCCTTCCGCTTCGACGGCTTGGCTGCGCTGCTCGACAACGAGATCGATCTGCTGATCACGCCCGACCCCATCGAGAGCGCCGACGTCCTGTTCACACCGGTCTTCGATTACGAACTCGTCCTCGTGGTGCATGACGCGCACCCGCTCGCCGCGCGGGATGGGGCGCAGCCGGAAGACCTTTGTGCGGAGGAATTGATCACGGTCCCGGTCAGCCTGGAACGGTTGGACGTCTACACCCGCTTTCTCGTCCCCGCCCATTGCCGTCCGCGTCGCCACAAGACCGTGGAGTCGACCGACCTGATGCTCCAGCTCGTCGCCGCCCGGCGTGGGGTTACCGTCCTGCCGGACTGGCTGGTGCGGGAGGACGGTGCCGGCCTGCCCATCCGCAGTGTGCGTTTGGGAACCGAGGGCATCGGCAAGAGCATTCATCTCGGCGTCCGCCGCGGCGAGGAGGGCGTGGATTACATCGCCGGCTTCCTGACGCTCGCGCTGTCAGCGGATCAATAAGCAAGTGAGCAAAAAAAATGGCCGTGCTGTTGCCAGCACGGCCAGTGATTTCGAGAGGCTCGCATAAATGCAGAGCAACAACCCGCCCGATACAAAGGGTGAAGCACCCTGTGCAAGACCAAGATGACTGGTCTGACCACTCGCCGCAATGCCCCATTTTCAGCTTTCCACATTGCGGAAATAGCCCCCTTCCCCGCCCGAATACACAACAAGGAAGACCGCGCCGTTGCCGGCGCGGCCAGTCACTTCGGGGAAACACCACTGCGAAGAAAACGGATCAGCCCTTGAAGACCTTCAGCATGGTGGAACCCAGGCTGGCGGGGCTGTCGGCGACGGCGATGCCGACGGACTTC
>NZ_JAUQTX010000042.1:0-34568 GCF_059803775.1 Azospirillum sp. UFLA03-27
GTGTATAAGAGACAGCGTCGTCCCCGCCCGCGTCCCCATCGCCGCGGCGAAGCCGCAACCCCCGGCGGCGTCGCCTTCGGCGCCGCCAGCGGGTCCGCCGCCCGGCCTGCGCGGTGGCAGGACGATGCGTCCGGCCACCGGTTTCCTGGCGGCGTTGAATGGCGTGCGCTCCGCCTCGCGGAGCCAGCCGCCGGGCAAGCGGACGGACGATGGGGCGCCCGACAGCCGTGCCACCGCGAAGTCGCGGTTGATGGCGGCGGTGGAGGAGCGGCGCGAGAGCGACCAGGGCGCCGGGTTCCGTTCCGGAGGTCCGGTGTCGGACAGCGACTGACCGAGATGAGGATGATCACAGAATGACAGCGTTCAGGGTCGGGGATCAGGTGACGATCCACAACAGCCAGACCGGCCCGGAGAGGATCGCCACCGTCGATGCCTTCACCGAGGGCAACCGCTGCATGGTGCTGTCCGACGGCACCAAATGGCGGGCGGACGGCCAGCGCCAATGGCGCGTCGGCAGCGGCTACTACAAGGGGCCGGTGGTCGAGCGGACGCGGCCCGGTGACGTCGACATCGTGACCCGGCGCCGTGCCATCGGCGTGATCCGCAAGTTCGCCCAGGACCTGAACATGGACAGCCCCCTGGACGCGGCGGCGTTGACCCGCATCGTCGAGCGGATCCAGGCGGAGCAGGCCGCAGCCCCCAAGCCCGTGGAGTCCGAGGACTAAGGAGCACAAGCCTCCGGCCCCGTCCGTCGCGGAGTCGGAGGGCGGACCAGCCGTGTTGCGTTGTCATGCAAATGCGTATCATTATCATGGTATGCAGCCGTGAACTGGCCAGGCAACCGCATTCGGGCTGATATCACATGACGGTCAAGAGGAAGGACGCCGCGGCGCCCCCGGAGCCGAAGACGTCCGCTCCGCGCCAGACGGCTCCCGGCAATCAGGAGAACCCGCTGTCGCGTGGGCGTCTGATCGTTGCGCTGGACGCGCTGCTGTCGAAACGGAACGTCACGCTGGCCGCCCGCGATCTCGGTCTGCAGACCTCGGCGCTCAGCCGGCTTCTGGCGCAGATGCGCGAGGAGTTCGGCGATCCCCTGTTCATCCGCTCGGGCCGCGGTCTGGTGCCGACGCCCTTCGCCGAAGCGCTGCGCCCGCGTGTCCAGGCGCTGGCGCGCGGAATCGACGCCCTGTTCGAGCCGCTGGCGGAACGCCCCGTGGTCGACGAAACCTTTGATCCCCGCTGGAACGTACCGACCGGCATCGCGGCGCCACCGCTCCGGGTGAGGCCCGCCGGCCTGCTGGAGGGCCAGCCGTCCCCGGCCCAGATCGACGCGAAGCTGGACGGAATCGCGCCGGACGCCCCCGCGCAGGACCGTCTGGCCCGCCATATCGGCGTGCTGGGCGTCGCCGGGGGCGGCCACGGTCGCCCGCTGACCGCCGAGGAGGCGGAGGAGGCGATGACCATCATCCTCGCGGGCGAGGCCGATCCGGTGCAGGTCGGCGCTCTTCTCGGCATGATGCGGATGCGTGGCTCGACCGCGCCGGAACTGGCCGGGATGGTGCGGGCGATGCGGGCGCACGTCGCCGCCGGGCTCGGCCGGACGATCCAGGCGGACATCGACTGGCCCTGCTTCACCTCGCCCAACTACCATAACCCGCCCTGGTTCTTCCACGCGGCACGGCTGGTCGCGCAGGCCGGTCACCGGGTGCTGCTGCACGGTAGCACGGGCTGCAGCGCGGCCTCCGGCCGGTACGAGTTCATCGCGCCCACCGTGGGCATCCCGGTCTGCACCAACGGGCGGGAGATCGCGGCGGCGCTGGCGGCGCAGCGGATCGCCTACGCGCCGCTCGCCGCCCTGTCCCCGCAGATCTACCGGCTGATCGGGCTACACCGGCTGACCCAGACCCGCTCCGCCGTGTTCGAGGCCGTGCATCTGCTGAAGCCGTCCAAGGCAAAGACCTCCCTGCTGGGTGCGGCCAAACCGACCTACCGGGAGCTGCACCGCGATGCCGCCCGCATCCTCGGCTGGAAGCACATGGCCGTGCTGGGCAGCGTGCGCGATGTCGCCCAGTTCACTCCCTTCCGCCCCTCGTCCATCCATCGGCTGGTCAACGGGGCGGCGGAGGACCTCATCCTGCCCGCCTGCATGGAGGAGCCGCCGCCGACGCCGCGCCCGCGCGGTACCAGCCTGGAATATTGGCAGGGGGTGTGGACCGGCGCGGTGCGCGACGCGCGGGCCGAGCGCATCATCATCGGCACCGCGGCCTTCGCCCTGTTCGCCCTTCCCGGCGCCACCGGACCGGCCTTCGCCGACGCCTTGCGGCTGGCCGAACAGCTTTGGAAGGCCCGTCTCGGGCAGAGCGCGATGGCTGTGCAAATTCCGCCCTGACGTAGAAAAGACGTTCGGCCCGCGGCACTTCTTCATATTGCGAATAATTCTTATTATCGCAGTTGCTGCTTTGCAACAGTCCGGCCTCGCCCGCCCCGTCGGGACCTGTGAAAGCCTCTGAACAGAGTCTTTAAATCATTGTTACAAAATGGAAAAATTGGTGTGGAGAGCACTCCGCGCGAGCTTGCGGAGGGTCCGCCAAGGGGCTCCGACAAACAGCATATCCCTGCATGCACTGGGGCTGAAGGGTGGTGATTTTGCAATTTAGAATTATTCTGAATGATCGCCGTTGAAGGGGGCGCCTCCCCGATTGGTAGATACCCGCCGCTGATCGGCGCATCCGCCACGACGACTTTTCGGGAGAGCCTCATGTTGCAATCGAATGTCCCCGACCGCCTCCGACCCATCATCGCCGGCGCCGCCGCGACGGCGGGGCTGGCGATGTCCTTCTCCACCCTGGCGACGGTGGCCGAGGCTCAGACGGCCGGAACGGGGACCGGGGCCGCGCCGGGCACCGCGGCCGGTGACGCCACCGTCCTCGACCCGGTGCGGGTCGGCGCCGACCGCCCGGCGGACAGCGGGAACGTGAACGCCAAGCCCACCGGCATCTCCCGGCTGCCCGACACGGTCAAGGACACGCCCCGCGTCGTCAACGTCGTTCCGGAAGAGATCATCGAGCAGCAGCGCGCCACGACGCTGGAACAGGTCCTGCGCAACGTCCCCGGCATCACCATCTCGACCGGCGAGGGCAACGGCGGGCAGAACGGCGACCAGTTCCGCATCCGCGGCCTGACCGCCCGCGGCGACATCTACACCGACGGCCTGAAGGACTTCGGCGTCTACACCCACGACGTCTTCAACACCGAGACGGTGCAGGTCTTCAAGGGGCCGTCGGGCAACGGCTTCGGCGTCGGCAACTCCGGCGGCGTCATCAACCAGGGCACCAAGAAGGCCGGGCTGGACAAGCGCTACAAGGTCGAGCAGTCGGTCGGCTCCGGCCCCACCTACCGCACCACGGTGGACGTGAACCTGCCGATCAACGAGACGACGGCGCTGCGCGTCAACGGTCTGTACCACGACCAGGACGTCGCCGACCGCGACAAGGTCGAGGCCAAGCGCAAGGGCATCGCCGCCGACCTCGGCGTCGGGCTGGGCACCCCGACGACCTGGCACCTGAACTACTCCTACCTTGACGGCGATAAGATCCCGGACATGGGCGTGCCGATGATCCGTGGCCGCGACGGCACGTTCCGCCCGGCGCCCGAGTTCGGACTCGACCGGTCCACGTCCTACGTCCGCAACCAGGACCGCGACGACACCGAGAATCACGTCGTGACCTCGACCCTGGCCCACGAGGTCAGCAAGAGCCTGTCCTTCTACAACGACAGCCGTTACAGCCATTACGAGCGCGATTTCGTCTCCACCGCCCCGGCGGCGCTGACCGCGGCCAGCAGCACGCTCTTCCTGAACGGCGGCAACCCGGTGATCGCCTACGGCGCCGGCGGCGGCCTCGCCTTCAAGCAGAAGGGCTGGGGCGTCCAGAACGTCGCGGGCGCCAAGGCGGAGGGCACCTTCCTCGGCCTCTATCACAAGGTCAACGGCGGGCTGGACCTCAGCTACCAGAAGGACGAGCGGCGCGGCGGCACCTGGGTCAACCGCACCAACACCCAGACCATCCGCAACCCCAGCCACAACTACCCGGCCAACGCCTTCCTGACCTACCCGGCGACCGGCGTGCGTGAATCGAGCGTCGCCAACACCGGTCTCTTCATCACCGACCGCGTGTGGCTGTTCGACCAGCTTTCAGTTCAGGGCGGCCTGCGCTGGGATTACTTCCGCAGCACCTTCCGCGCCTCCGACCCGACGGTGGCGGGCGGCAGCGCCAGCACCCGGACGCTCAGCCCGTCGGCCAGCCTGATCTACGAGCCGACCAAGGACGCGTCGCTGTACTTCTCCTACGCGCGCTCCAACAAGCCGATCGGCGTGGACATCGCCGCGCAGCTCACCAACGGCACGGCGGAGACCCCGCGCAACGGGCGTGACTTCGATCCGGAGAAGACCGACCTCTACGAGATCGGCGGCAAGGCCGACTTCTTCGGCGGTCGTCTGGGCGTGAACGGCGCCCTGTTCCAGATTGAGAAGAGCAACACCTATTCGGTGGATCCGGCCACCGGCACGGTCACCGACGGCTTCTCCGAGGCCGGCCTGGGCACCCGCATCCGCGGTTTCGAGGCCGGGGTGAGCGGCAAGGTGGTGGAGGGCTGGAGCGTCTACGCCAGCTACGCCTACCTCGACGGCGAGATCAAGGAGTCGCGGACCAACGCCGCGGTCGTCGGTAACGAGGCGCCGAACGTGCCGAAGCACAACGCCAGCCTGTGGTCGACCTACGAGTTCGCCCCCGGCGTCGTGCCCGGCAAGGTCATGGTCGGCGGCGGCATCCAGTACGCCTCGGAATACTGGGCCGACAGCGCCAACACCGGCCGCGTGCCGGAGACGGTCTCGCTGGACAGCGTGGTGTCCTACGAGATCAACAACCTGTCCCTGGCGCTCAACGCCTACAACCTGACCGACCACCGCAACTACGCCTCGGCCTTCAACGCCTCGCGCGCGGTGCCGGCCTCGGGCCGCACCTTCATGCTGACCGCCGGCGTCACCTTCTGATCCCGGCCAGGCCGGACCGCGCTCCCGGACCATCCTCCGGGGGCCGGTCCGGCCTTCTTCCTCTGCAAAAGGATTCCTCCCCGTGCTTCTGCAAATCCCCGACGTTCTGACCGCCGACGAGGTCGCCCACTGCCGCGCCGTGCTGGAGGCGTCGCCCTGGGTCGACGGCCGCGTCACCGCGGGCTCCCAGGCGGTGCTGGCCAAGAACAACCTGCAGATCCCGGAGGAGAGCGACACCGCCCGCGAGCTGGGCGTGGTCATCCTGAAGGCGCTGGGGCGCAACCCGGCTTTCAATTCCGCGGCCCTGCCGCTGCGCGTCCTGCCGCCCATGTTCAACCGCTACGACCTGGACATGACCTACGGCAACCATGTGGACAACGCCATCCGGGCCATTCCGGGCACCGGCGGCATGCGGATGCGGGCCGACGTCTCCACCACGATCTTCCTCAGCGATCCCGGCGAGTATGACGGCGGCGATCTGGTCGTCGAGGACACCTACGGCACCAAGGGCGTGAAGCTGCCGGCGGGGCACGCGGTTGTCTATCCGTCCAGCAGCCTGCACCGGGTGACCCCGGTGACGCGCGGCTCGCGCTGGGCCTCCTTCTTCTTCACGCAATCGCTGGTCAAGGACGACGGGCTGAGGGCGATGCTCTACGACCTCGACGTTGCGATCATCGACCTGCGCCGGGAGCTGGGCGACCAGCACCCGTCCGTGCTGGCCCTGGTCAACCACTACCACAACCTGCTGCGGCGCTGGGCGGAGGTGTGATGGCCGGGAGAGTGGCCGCCGCCGTCACGGCGGCGGGGCCGGGCATCATCGACGTGCAGCTCGCCCTGGGGCAGCAATGCCTCGACCGGGGCGGGGCCGAGTGGGCGCAGGCGGTGGAGTGGTTCCGCATCGCCGCGCGCAGTGGCGATCCCCGCGCCGTCAACATGCTGGGCCGCTGCCACGAGCATGGTTGGGGCGTGCCCGCCGATCCCGTCCTGGCCGCCGCCCATTACCGCCGCGCCGCCGAGTTGGGCGATGCATGGGCGCTGTTCAATCTGGCCGACCTGCATTGCCGTGGTCTGGGCGTAGCGGCGGATGACGCCGAAGCCTACCGGCTCTACGCCGCCGCGGCCCGCAAGGGCAACGTGAAGGCGTTGAACATGCTCGGCCTGTTCCACGAGGCCGGGCGCGCGGTGGCCGAGGACGGGGCCGGCGCCCGCCAACTCTTCCGGGCCGCCGCCGAGGGCGGGGACTGCTGGGGCCGCTTCAACCACGCCCGGCTGCTGCTCCAGGACGGGCGGACGGAGGCGGCGCTGGCGTGGTTCACGCGGGCTCTGGAAACCGGCTTCCCCGACTTTTACCGCGGCATGGCCGCCGCCCTGGCCGACCAGCCCGACCCGCGCCTGCGCGCGTTGGCGCGACGGGCAAGCGATTTGGCGGAGGGCCGTTCTTAATAGCCCTCTCCCCTCTGGAGAGAGGGTGGCCCGAAGGGCCGGTGAGGGGGATGTGCGCGTGCCGAACGATCCGCCACGCGCAACCCCCTCACCCTAACCCTCTCCCCGGAGGGGAGAGGGGACAATCCATGAGGACACCTGCGATGAGCGTTCCCGCCGACACCGTCTCGCTCCACGACTACGAGCGCCACTTCACCGCCCGCGTCGACGCGGCGACCCGCGCCTACATCGCGGGGACCGGGGCGGACGGCATCACCCGGCAGGCCAACCGCGACGCCTACGACCGGATGCGCCTGATGCCGCGGGCGCTGCGCGACCTGTCGCAGGCCAGCGCCGCCACGACCCTGTTCGGGCAGGCGATGCCCTATCCCATCCTGATCGCACCCATGGCCTTCCACCGGCTGGTCCACCGCGACGGGGAGCGGGCGACCGCGCAGGCGGCGAACCTCACCGGCACCTGGATGACCGTCAGCACCCAGTCCAGCGTGACGCTGGAGGAGGTTGCGGCGGCGGCCGGCGGACCGCTGTGGTTCCAGATCTACACCCAGCCCCGGCCGGAGGACACGTTGGCCCTGGTGCGGCGGGCGGAGGCCGCGGGTTACCGCGCGCTGGTGCTGACGGTGGACGCCTCGGTCAGCGGCCTGCGCAACATCGAGCAGCGCGCCGGCTTCCGCCTGCCGGACGGCATCGCCCCGGTCAATCTGGCCGGTCTGACGCCGGACGGCTTCACCCCGTCGCGGCCCGGCAGCCCGGTCTTCCAGGGCATGCTGCACGCCGCCGCCACCTGGGAGACGGTGCGTTGGCTGTGCGGCGAGACGCGTCTGCCGGTGCTGCTGAAGGGGATCATGAACCCCGACGACGTCGAATCAGCTATCGAAGCGGGGGCGGCGGGGATCATCGTGTCGAACCATGGCGGGCGGACGCTCGACACGCTGCCCGCGGTGGCGGAGGTTCTGCCGCTGGTCGCCGCCCGCGCGGCGGGCCGCCTGCCCATCCTGGCGGACGGCGGCATCCGGCGCGGCACCGACATCCTGAAGGCGCTGGCGCTGGGCGCCGACGCGGTGCTGGTGGGCCAGCCGGTGCTGCACGCCCTGGCGGTCGGCGGCATGGCGGGGGTGGCCCACATGCTGACCATTCTCCAGACCGAGCTGGAGGTCGCCATGGCGCTCAGTGGACGGGCGCGGCTGGCCGACATCGACCGTTCGGTGATCTTCGACCCGCCGCGCGTCTGAGGCGCCTTACTGGTAATACAGCGCGATGCGCTGGCCGGCGTTCTCCATCACCTGGGCCTCGACGCCGTAGACGTCGCGGATCACGTCGGGCGTGATGATGGCCTCCGGCGGCCCCTGGTGCACCACCCGGCCGTCGCGCATCGCGACGATGCGGTCGGAGTAGCAGGAGGCGAAGTTGATGTCGTGCAGCACCAGAACGACGGTCTTGCCGAACTCGTCGGCGGTGCGGCGGAACAGCTTCATCATCGCCACGGCGTGCTTGACGTCGAGGTTGTTCAGCGGTTCGTCGAGCAGGATGTATTCGGTGTCCTGGCACAGCACCATGGCGATGAAGGCGCGCTGGCGCTGGCCGCCCGACAGCTCGTCCAGGAAGCGGCCGGCCAGCGGCTCCAGGTCCAGATAGCGCAGCGCCTTGGCGATGTGCTCGCGGTCGACGTCGGTCAGGCGGCCCTTGCTGTGCGGGTAGCGGCCGAAGGCGACGAGATCCTCCACCGTCAGGCGCGACATGATCTGGTTGTCCTGGCGCAGGATGGACAGGCGGCGGGCCAGCACCTCGCCGGGGGTCGTGGTCACGTTCAGGCCGTCGACCGTCACCGTGCCCGAGGACATCGGCAGCAGGCGGCTGACGATCGACAGCAGCGTCGACTTCCCCGCCCCGTTCGGCCCGATCAGCGAGATCACCCCGCCCGCCGGCAGGGACAGGGACACCCCGTCGACGACGACGGTGCCGTTGTAGCGTTTCGTGATGTTCTTGACGTCGATCATCGGGCCGAACCCCGCACCAGGATGAACAGGAAGGCGAGACCGCCCACGAACTCGATGACGATGCTGAGCGCGGCGTTGTAGCCGAACACCCGCTCCAGCACGAGCTGGCCGGTGACCAGCGTCAGCACGGCGAGGAGCACCGCGGCGGGCAGGATCAGCGCGTGCCGGTGCGAGCGGACCACCAGATAGGCGAGGTTGGCGACCAGCAACCCGAAGAAGGTGATCGGCCCGACCAGCGCTGTGGACACCGACACCAGGATCGACACCATCACCAGCACCCCCATCACCGCGCGCCGGTGCTCCACGCCGAGGTTGATCGCGGCGTCGCGCCCCAGCGCCAGCACGTCGAAGGTGCGCCGCCAGCGCCAGCCGACCAGCGACACCGCCAAAACGACCAGCGCCGACACCGCCAGCAGCTCGACATCCACCCGGTTGAAGTTGGCGAACAGCCGGTCCTGCACGGTCAGGAACTCGTTGGGGTCGATGATGCGCTGAAGGAAGCTGGTCAGGCTGCGGAACAGCACGCCGAACACGATGCCGACGAGCAGCAGCAGATGCAGGCTGCGCCGGTTGTCGCCGCGCCCCGCGCCGTTGAACAGCCACCAGTAGAGCAGGCCGGAGAAGACGACCATCGACGCCACCTCCACCCCGAAGCGCAGCCGCGGGTCGAGCGACGCCACCAGCCCGCTGCCGAACTGGAAGACCAGCAGCGTCTGGATCATCCGGTAGAGATGGTCGAAGCCCATCACCGACGGGGTGAGGATGCGGTTGTTGGTGATCGTCTGGAACAGGACGGTCGACACCGCGACGGCGTAGCCGACCAGCACCATCGCGGCGATCTTGGTGCCGCGGAAGGCCAGGATGAAGTCCCACTTGCCCCGCGCGCCCAACGTCATGAACAGCGCGATCGACAGCAGGGTCAGCGCCGACAGGCCGCCCAGGACGACCATCGGCGAGAGGATGCGGCGGTCAGCCGGCATGGCCGTTCCTCCGCAGCAGGAGATAGAGGAACAGGGCGCTGCCGATCACCCCCATCATCGTCCCGATCGGGATTTCGTAGGGATGGATCACCAGCCGCCCGGCGATGTCGCAGGCCAGCACCAGCCCGGCCCCCATCAGCGCGACCCAGGGCAGGGACCCGCGCATGTTGTCGCCGCGGACGAGGCTGACGACGTTGGGAACGATCAGCCCCAGGAAGGGGATCATGCCGCAGGTGGCGATCACTGCCGCGGTGGTCATCGACACGATGACCAGCCCCAGCGCCATCACTTTGCGGTGGTCGATGCCCAGGTTGGTGGCGACGTCCCGCCCCATCCCGGCGACGGTGAAGCGGTCCGCCGCCAGATAGGCGACGCCGGTCAGGGCGGCGCTCAGCCACAGCAGCTCGTAGCGGCCGAGCAGGATGGCGGAGAAGTCCCCGGTCTCCCAGCCGCGCACCGACTGGATCAGGTCCTGGCGGTAGGCGACGAACTCGGTCATTGCCGTGATTACCCCGCCCAGCATGATGCCGACCAGCGGCACCACCAGCGGCGAGCGCAGCGGCACCTGCCGCAGGATCGCCAGGAACAGCCCCGTCCCGGCCAGCGCGCACAGGCTGGCGACGGCCATGCGCCCGAACACCGGCATCTCCGGCGCCAGCAGCGAGACCATCATCATGCCGAAGATGGCCGATTCCGCGGTGCCGGCGGTGGAGGGTTCCACGAAGCGGTTGCGCACCAGCATCTGGAGGAGCAGGCCCGACACCGCCATAGCGGCGCCGGCCAGGATCAGGGCCAGCGTCCGGGGCAGCCGGCTGACCAGCAGAACCTGCGTGGCCTGGTCCGTGGCCCCGCCGAACAGCGTCGTGAGGCTCACGTCGCTGACGCCGACGAACAGGCTCCACACGGCCAGCAGGCCGATGCCCAAGGTAGCAATCGGGAGTGTGGCGATTGGCAGGGTCTTCACGGGTCAGGACTTCTTGGACAGCGCCGCCAGGAGATCGTCCACATCCTGCTGGAGCGCCGACAGCCCGCCACCGACGATGTACCAGTTGCCGCCGTTCAGATAGACGACCTGGTTCTTCTGCCAGGCGGTGGTGCGGCGGACGATGTCGTTGTCGAGGAACTGCCGGGCCGGCTTGCCATCCTGCCCGATGGCGGCGTCGCGGTCGATCACGAACAGCCAGTCCGGGTTGGTCTCCAGGATGAATTCGAAGGAGATGGCCTGCCCGTGGTTGGCGACCTTCAGGTCGGGGGCGGCGGGCTGGATGCCGAACTCCGTGTGCAGGATGCCGAAGCGCGATCCCGGCCCGTAGGCGCTCATCTTGCCGCCGGTGGTCAGGACCAGCAGGCCCTTTCCGGACTTGCCCGCCACCGCCTTCAGCTCGGCGATGGAGGCGCGCAGCCGGTCGACCTTCTGCTTGACCAGGGCGGTCTTGCCGAAGATGCGGCCCAGCGTCTCGATGTTGGCGATGGAGCTGGCCAGGAAGTCGGTCTGGTCGGTCGTCATGTCGAGCGTCGGCGCGATGCGCGACAGCTCGGCGTATTTCGGGGCCGACCGGCCGCCGGCGATGATCAGGCCGGGCTCGGCGGCGTTCACCGCCTCGTAGTCCGGCTCGAACAGCGTGCCGATCTTCGCGTAGGACGGCCCGTCATACTTGGCGAGGTGCGGCGGCTTCAGCCCCGTGGGCACCCCGGCGATCGCCACGCCCAGCGCGTCGAGCGTGTCCAGCGCGGTCATGTCGAAGACCAGGACGGGGTCGAGCTTGGCGGGAAGCCGGGTCTCGCCCTGCGCGTGCCGCACCGTCATGTCCTGGGCGTAACCCGGGATGGAGGTCAGGGCGGCGAGGCCGACCACGGCGGCGGTCATGGCGAGGGCGTGGCGTCGGGTCAGCTTCATCCTTGAATCTCCTTCAACTTTGCCGGGACGGCCTATGCCGGAAGGGCGGGCGCACTGTGGTCCGGATTCCTGCGGAACGTCAATGCGAATTCCTCGCATTCGCATTATGTTGGCTGGGCGTGGCTGAGGACTGCTGCGTTCCCTCTCCCGGGGCAGGAGAGTGGAAAAGCGTCTTGGGGGATTGTGTCTCGACATGTCACGATATATCTTAGACCTATCGAAATACAGTGGAGCCCCTGTCATGAGGTTTTTTCCGAATCCCTTCTGCGGCCGGATGCGCCGCCATCATCCCGGTCCGCACGGTGATGGCCCCCATGGTGGCGGCCCTCGTCATGGCGGCCCTCGTCATGCCGCGGAGGGCGGCTGGGGCCATGAGCATCACGAGCGGCGCGGCGGGCGCGGCGGCCGGCGCGGCGTTTTCGAGGCGTCGGAACTGCGGCTGGTCCTGCTGCGGCTGATCGCCGACGAGCCGCGGCACGGCTACGACCTGATCCGCGCCGTCGAGGAACTGACCGGCGGCGGCTATGTGCCCAGCCCCGGCGTGATCTACCCGACCCTGTCGCTGCTGGAGGAGATGGGCCACATCGCCAAGGCCGACGCCGAAGGCGCGCGCAAGCCCTTCGCCGTGACCCCGGAGGGCACCGCCCAGCTCGCCCAGGACGCGGCCACCGTCGAGGCCTTGTTCGCCCGCCTCGCCGCTCTGGCGACCCGGCGGGCCCACACCGACGGCGCTCCGATCCGCCGAGCCATGGAGAATCTGAAGGCCGTGCTGATGCACCGGCTGGGACGCGAGGGCGTTGACGCGGACACGGTGCACGCCGCCGTTTCCATCCTCGACGAGGCGGCCCAGCGCATCGAACGTCTTCCCTGAATCACCGGCCTGAATCACCGGTACCAAACAGAAGGATCATCATGAGACACGCCAGCAGCGTCCGCGTTCCGACCCCGAACGGCAGCCGCTACCTCCAGCAGCTCTGCAAGCACTGGGCGCACAATCTGACAGTGGAGTACACGCCGGAGGCGGGGAGCGTCGTCTTCCCGCACAACGCCCGCGGCGCCGATTGGCCGGGTGACGCCACCCTGACGCTCCAGGCCCGGCCGGACGCGCTGGACTGTCGGCTGGACACTAGCTCCGCCGAGCATCTCGCCGCGTTGAAAGGGGCGCTGGAACGCCACCTCGACCGCTTCGCCTTCCGCGAGCTTCCGCTGTCCTATCCGTGGCAGGACGAGGCGGCCTGATCCGGCCGTCCCCCTTGTCCTTGTTGCGATAGGGGATTTTGTCACCGGAATGTTCCCCGGCATGCATGGATATGCCTTGAACTCCCCTGCCCGAATACGGGAAGAACCATCCTGAAGGAATAGGGATGGCAGGAGGGGGTAACCATGCCGAAGCGCGGCAATGGTGGGGTGGGGCGTTTTTCCGGCTGGCGTGCCGTCATGGCCGCCTGCGCCGTCGCGGCGCTCGGCGCCGTTGTGCCGGCCGCGTCGGCGGCGGAGCTGTCGATCGTCTTCACCTCGACGATGGCGGACATCGAGCCGGTGGAGGGCGAGGGCGGCCTCGCCAACCTGGCCACGCTGCTGCGCACCAAGCGGGCGGAGGGCAACACGCTGTTCCTGCACGGCGGCGCGTCGCTGACCGCGGGCGTCCTGTCCACCTTCGACCGCGGCGCCCACATGATCGACCTGCTGAACGAGCTTCAGCCCGACATGATGGCGGTGACCAAGCGCGACCTCGGCTTCGGCAAGGACGAGCTGACCCTGCGCAGCTACGAGGCGCGCTTCCCCTTCGTCAGCGCGACCACCATCGACCGCAACACCGGCAAGGTGATGGAGGGGCTGGAGCCGTCGGCGCTGCTCGACACGCCGGCGGGCAGGATCGGCGTGGTCTCGGCGATCTCGCCGGAACTGACGGTGCAGTACATCGTGCCGGACATCGAGGTGCGCCCGCCCGCCGCGATCGCGGCGGAGGCCCGCGCGCTGCGCGCCCAAGGCGCCGACTATGTGATCGCCATCCTGGACAACGCCCCGGAGGCGGTGGAGGCGCTGCGCGGCGAGCCCGCCATCGACGCGCTGCTCCAGCTCTCCGCCACCGGCAAGGACGTGCTGGAGGCCGATAAGGGAAAAGTCTTCGGCGTCCACGTCAACGTGAAGGGATCGGCCTTCGTCCTGCGGCTGGACGGCGACGGCAAGGCGCCGCCCGCATTGGCCGGCGCCGACATCGTGCCGCTCGCCGGATTGCCGCCGGACCCGGCGATGGAAAAGCGGGTCGGCGTTTATCTGGCCCGGCTGTCGGAACTGCTGGACATCAACGTCGGGACGACGGCGACCCCCCTCGACACCCGCCGCGCCGCGATACGCACCGGGGAGAACGCCTTCGCCTCGCTGATCGCCGACGCCATGCGCGGCCATTTCAAAACCGACGTGGCCTTCATCAACGGCGGCAACATCCGCGGCAACCGCCAGTACGAGGCGGGGACCGTGCTGACCCGCCGCGACATCCAGCGCGAACTGCCCTTCCGCGACACCATCATCGCCGTGACCCTGCCCGGCAAGGCCCTGCGCGACGCGCTGGAGGTCAGCGCCGCCGGGGTGGACAACCAGAAGGGCAGCTTCCTCCATCCGTCCAACATGGCGGTGGTCTATGACCTGAAGCAGCCGGCGGGCAGCCGCGTCGTCTCCGTCACGGTGGGCGGCAAGCCGCTCGACCCGAACGCGACCTATTCGGTGGCCCTGCCCAACTATCTGGCCCAGGGCGGCGACGGCTACGGCATGCTCAAGTCGCCGGGCGCCTCCTCCTCCGGGGCCGGTGGCAAGCTGCTGTGGGAGATCATGGCCCAGCACCTGACCGACCGCGGGACGGTGTCGCCCCGCATCGACGGCCGCATCACCGAGCGTTGATGACGACGGAGCCAGCCTCGACCATGCCGGTCCCGCGCACCCCCTTCCGGGGCGGCGTCGGGCGGCGCGTCGGGCTGGGCCTGCTGGTGATGGTGGGGGTGCTGCTGGGCGTGTCGGGTGCGGCGCTCTACGACCTCGCGCAGTTCCGCCACGCCCTGTCGGACCTGTCCAACGGGGCGCTGCCGCGCATCACCACCGGGGCGGTGCTGAACGGCGGCCTGCAGCAGGTGCTGTCGCAGGCGACCCGGCTGGGCGGGGCGACGAGCCATCCCGAACGGCGGGTCACCCTGGCCGAGCTGACGGCCAACCTGACGGCGGTCACCCGGTCGGCCCAGGCCCTGTCCGACATCGAGGGCGGCGCCACGCTGGCCGGCGTCCTGGGGACGCTCGTCCCGACATTGGCGGACCTCGACCGGCTGGTCGCCGAGCGCATCGATGCGGCGGCGCGCAGCGACGACGCGCTGGACGAGACCCGGCGCCTGTCGGCGGAGGCCGGCGCTCTGGTCGCCGCCGTGCTGCCGACCCTGCCTTCGGACCGGCTGGGGCCGCTGACAGCCTGGACCAACACGGTCAACCGCGTGCTGAACGAGAGCACCCACGCCGGCAACAGCCGCTTCCAGCGCGAGATCGCGCGCGCCCAGCGGGACGCGGCGGCGGCGCTGTCGGCCCTGCCGGCGCTCCATACCGGGCTGCCGCCCGAACAGGCGGAGCGCTTCGCCGCCCTGCACCGCCGGCTCGAGACGGCTCTGCTCGGCCCCACCGGCCTGCTGCCCAGCCTGATGGAGCGGCAGGCGGCCATCGCCCGCAGCAAGGCGCTGACCAATCAGGTGCTGGTGATGGTCGAGGAGGTCGTGAAGATCTCCCACGCGCTGTTCGAACGGATCAACGCGGCGGCGGCGGGCGAGGCGGACGGGCTGTCGGAACTGGCCGCGACGCAGAACCGCATCCTGGTCGGGCTGGGCGCGCTGGGCTTCCTGGTGGCGCTCGGTGTGTATCTGTACCTGCGCCGCTTCCTGACCCTGCGTCTGGTCCGGCTGAACGACGCGGTGCTCGACCGGGTGGAGGGGCGGGAGACGCCGCTGCCCGACGGCGGCACCGACGAGATCGCCACCATCTCCCGCTCGATCCGCCACTTCCTCGACGAGATCGCGCGCCGCCAGCAGCAGGTGGAGGAGGCCCGCCACCGCGCCGAGGAGGCGTCGCGCGCCAAGGGCGATTTCCTGGCGAACATGAGCCACGAGATCCGCACGCCGATGAACGCCATCCTCGGCCTCAGCCACCTCGCCCTGCGCGCCGGGCCGCCGCCGCGCCAGCGCGGCTACCTGACGCGGATCCGCGCTTCGGCAACCGCGCTGCTGGGGATCATCAACGACATCCTCGACGTCTCGAAGATCGAGGCGGGGATGCTGACGCTGGAGCGCGTGCCCTTCGACCTGTCCGCCGTGCTCGACATGGTGGCCGGCACCGCCGCCCTGTCCGCCGAGGAGAAGGGGCTGGCCCTGCGGCTGGAGGTCGCCCCGGACGTGCCCACCGCCCTGCTGGGCGACCCGTTGCGGCTGGGGCAGGTGCTCCTCAACCTCGTCAACAACGCGGTGAAGTTCACCGAGAGCGGCAGCGTGGTTCTCGGCGTGGCCGCCGCGCCACGAGGGACGGAGGATGCGGAGACCGAACTGCGCTTCGCCGTGCGCGACACCGGAATCGGCATGACGGCGGAGCAGGTGGCCCGCCTGTTCCAGCCCTTCGCCCAGGCCGACAGCTCGACCACCCGCCGCTACGGCGGGACCGGGCTGGGGCTGGCGATCAGCCGGCGGCTGGCCGTCATGATGGGCGGCGGCATCACCGTGGACAGCGCCCCCGGCCTGGGCAGCACCTTCCGCTTCACGGTGACGGTCGGCGTGCAGGACGGCGCCGCGACGGTGCTGCCCGCCTTGGCCGATCCGGGGCTTGCGGGCCTGCAGGTGGACGAGCCGCTGCGCGGCCTGCGCGTGCTGGTCGCCGACGACAACGCCGTGAACCGGCTGGTCGCGCGGGAACTGCTGGAGGATGCCGGGCTGGCCGTCTCCGCGGTCGGCAGCGGCGGGGAGGCGGTGCGGCTGGCGCTGGAGCCGGGGGCGGGCTACGCCGCGCTGCTGACGGACGTCCAGATGCCGGACATGGACGGCTTCGCGGTGGCGCGGGCGATCCGCCGCCACTGCGGTCCCGACCGCCTGCCGATCATCGCCATGACCGCCCACGCCCTGGAGGAGGAACGGCGGCGCTGTCTGGACGCGGGGATGGACGACCACATCGCCAAGCCGGTGGAACCTCACCGCCTCGTCGCCGTGCTGAACCGCTGGCTGAAGCCGTTCGGGCGGCGGGAGGCTCTGCCGGTTGCCAAGGCTGCGGAGATGGATGCCGTGCTTCCTGACGGCTTGGAGGGGTTCGACCTCGTCCCGGCGCTGGCGCGGATGAACGGGCGGGCGGGCACGCTGCGCCGGGCGATCCTGGATTTTCTCGACCGTTACGGCGACGCGCCGGTCCGGCTGGAGCATCTGCGCAGCGCGGGAGACGGGACGGCGCTGGAACGCTTTGCCCACGGGCTGCGGGGCAGCGCCGGAACGGTCGGCGCGATGGCCGCCAGCGCCGCCGCCGCGGCGCTGGAGCTGGCGGCGCGCGAGGAGCGGTGGGAGGCGATGCCGGGGCTCTTGGCCGACCTGTCCGCCGTCCTCGGCCCCGCGCTGGCTTCGGCGGAAACGCTGCGCAGCGTGGAGGTGCCCTTGGAGGTCGTGCCGGAAATCCCGGTGGTTCCTCTCGGCGACCCGGGCAAGCTGGACGAGGCGCTGCGCGCGCTGGAGGAGGCGTTGCGCAGCGGCAGCCTGTCGGCGGCGGCCCGCTTCGACGCTCTGCGCGGCCTGCTGGCCGGGCGCGGCCATGACGAGGCGATGGACAAGATGGGACGGGCCGTGGAAGCGTTGGATTTCGCTGCGGCCCGCGCGGCGCTGGAACGGCTCGCCGCCGCATGGATCAGGGAACGGGACCGGGAGACGACGCCGTGAGCGGTGGTCACATTTTGATCGTCGATGACGACACGGCCAACATCCGCGCGCTCGCCAGCGTGCTGGAGGACCGGCACGAGGTGCGTTTCGCGACCTCCGGCCGCCGCGCGCTGGAGCTGGCTTCCGCCGATCCGCCGGAGCTGGTGCTGCTCGACGTGATGATGCCGGGGCTGGACGGCTACGCGGTGTGCCGGCTGCTGAAGACCGACCCGGCCACCGCCGACGTCCCGGTGATCTTCATCACCTCCCTGTCCAGCCCGGAGGAGGAGGCCTTCGGGCTGGAGACCGGGGCCGTCGATTACGTGACCAAGCCCTTCAGCCCGGCCATCGTGCGCGCCCGCGTCGCCACCCACCTGTCGCTGCGCCGGGCCAACCGCAGCCTGAAGGACGAGAACGAGCATCTGGAGGCCCTGGTCCGCGAGCGCACGCGCAAGCTGGCCCAGGCCCAGCGCGAGAAGATGGCGGCGCTGCGCCAGATGGTCGCCGGCGTGGCCCACGAGATCAACACGCCCATCGGCGTGGCGTTGGGCAGCGCGTCCCACCTCGGCGACCGGGTCGCCGCGATGACGGAGCGGCTGGCCGCCAACCAGCTCCGCCGTGCCGAGCTGGAGCGCTTCCTGGCGAGCGCCGGGGAGCTGGCCGCCCTGCTGTCCGGCACCATCGCCCGCGCCGGGGAGATCGTGCGCTGCTTCAAGGGGGTGGCGGCGGACCACGGCGGGCTGCGCCAGACCATCGCGCTGAGGCCCTTCCTGGAGCAGGTGACGGAGAGCCTGCGCCCGCAGTGGGAGCCGCTGGGGCATCGCATGGCCGTGGACTGCCCCGCCGACCTGCGCATGGTCAGCAACCCGGCGATCCTGTCCGCGGTTCTGGAGCAGCTTGTTCGCAACGCCCTGGAACATGCCTTTCCGGCGGGGCGGCATGGGCTGGTGACGATTGGGGCTGCGGCGTCGGGACCTGAGACGGTTTTGCTGTCCGTCGCCGACGACGGGGCCGGCATCGCGGAGGGGACCGCCGGGCGCATCCTGGAGCCCTTCTTCACCACCCGCCGCGGTACCGGCTCGGTCGGGCTCGGCCTGAACATCGTGGACAATCTGGCGACGGACCGGCTGGGCGGATCCTTCACCATCGCCTCGCGCTCCGGGGGCGGCACCCTGGCGACCCTGCATCTGCCGGCCCGCACCCCGCCGGATCTGTGATCCGGGGTGCGGCGGCGGGATTTCAGCCCCCAAGACCCTCCCACGCAGCAAAGGACCCGGCGGGCGGGGACAGGTACAGGCTGGGCACCCAGCCGTCGGGAATCGGGACGGTCGCCGCGTGGGTCCGGCCGTGGGCCAGCAGCTTCGGCAGGACGTGGGTGTGCGGACCCTCCGGGCTGCGGCCGTCGGGCGGCGGGATCGGCTGGCTGACTTCGATCCGGCCGAACGGGCCGATGAAGACGCGGTCGGGGCTGAGCGCCGGCAGGTCGGGGGGCAAGGGATTGCCCGGCGCCAGCAGCTCCGTCCCGACCACCGCGCGCAGGCGGGCGATGGTGGCGGGGTCGGCGCTGCGCACGCAGACGTCGGTCTGGAAGACGTCCAGCCCGAGGTCGAACAGCCGGGCGTCGCGGTCCGCTCCGGCGATGGCCTCGTGGTCGGGACCCAGCTCGGTCACCACGCGGCGCCGGTTCATCGCGGCGACGTGACGGGGCAGGCAGAGGGCCACGGCGAGGCTGCCGTTGCGCGTCCGGTAGGGCACCGCGCGGATGGCCGGCGTGGGGCGCAGGCGCAGCCCGCCGCGGGCGGTCCGCGCCTCCAGCTCCGGGCCGTCCACGTGCAGGGTGACGGGTTCGTCCGGGTCGCGGACGAACTCCGCGATGGCGCCGAACGCGCCGAGGCTCCAGCCGGTGGCCGGGTCGTTCAGCGCGTCGCGCAGCAGGGAAGGCATGTCGCTCATCAAGGGGTCTCCGGTTCGGAACGCGGGGATGGCAGGGCGTGCCAGGGAAGCAGGAAGGATTCGCCGCCGGCCGTGCCGCGGTGGACGGCGATGCCGTAGGCGGCGCGCAGATGGTCGTCGGTTAGCACCCGTGCGGGCGGTCCGTCGGCCAGCACGCCGCCGTCCGACAGCAGGATCAGCCGGTCGCAGAAGCGGGCGGCCAGGGTCAGGTCGTGCAACACCGCCACCACGCCGTTGCCCCGGCGGGCGGCGTCGCGCAGCAGCGCCATGCAGGCGAGCTGATGGCCGGGATCGAGCGCGGCGACCGGCTCGTCGGCCAGCAGCACGGGCGCCTCGGTCGCCAGGGCGCGGGCGAGCAGGACGCGCATCCGCTCGCCCCCCGACAGGGTGCCGACGATCCGCCCGCGCAGGTGGGCGGCGTCGGCGGTGGACAGCGCCCGCTCCACCGCCGCGCGGTCCGCCGCGGTGATCCCGCCCAGAGGGCCGCGGTGGGGAAGGCGGCCCAGCAGGACCAGCGCCTCGGCGCGCAGCGGCCAATGCACCGGGCCGCTCTGCGGCAGATAGGCGATGCTGCGGGCGAGCACCCGGCGCCCGGCCTGCGCCGCGGTCCGTCCGTCGAAGGTGACGCGGCCAGCCGCCGGTTCGGCGAGATCGGCGAGGAGGCGCAGCAGGGTGGTCTTGCCGGCGCCGTTCGGGCCGATCAGCCCGGTGAAGGCGCCGGGCTCGATGGTAACATTGACACCCGTCAGGATGGTGCGTCCGCCGGCTTTGGCGGACAGGCCGTGGGTTTCGATGCGCATCAGGCCTCCTCCCGCCGCAGCCGGGCGATCAGGACGATCAGGAAGGGCGCCCCGATCAGGGCGGTGACCACGCCCAGCTTCAGTTCCGGTCGCGTCGGCAGCAGCCGGACCGCGATGTCCGCGGCCAGCGTCAGGCACGCCCCGGCGAGGCCCGCCAGCAGCAGAAGCCGTCCGGGCCGCGCCCCGGCCAGCGGGCGCATCAGGTGCGGGGCCACCAGCCCGACGAAGCCCACGGCGCCGGTGACCGACACCGCGCTGCCCACCGCCAGCGCCGCCCCGGCGATCAGCCGGACGCGCAGCCCGGTGAGGTCGAAGCCCAGGCTGCGCGCCGCGTCCTCCCCCAGGGTCAGCGCGTCGAGCGCGCGGGCGCCGGACAGGCAGAGCGCCCAGCCCGCCAGCATCGGCGGCAGGACGAGCCAGAGCTGGTCGGTGCCGCGGTCGGCCAGCGACCCCATCAGCCAGAACACGATCTCCAGCGCCGCGTAGGGGTTGGGAGCGAGGTTGAGGGCCAGCGCGGTCAGCGACCCGGCGAGGCTGTTGATGGCGATGCCGCCGATGACCAGCGCCGTCGTTCCGGCCCCCCGCGCCGCCATCAGGTTCAGCAGCACCGCGGCGGTGGCCGCTCCGGCCATGCCGCCGAGCGGCAGGGCCAGCGACAGCGCGGCGGACAGGCCGCTGTAGAAGACGATCACCGCGCCCAGCGCCGCGGCGCTCGACACGCCGACCAGCCCTGGCTCGGCCAGCGGGTTGCGCAGCCAGCCCTGCATCGCTGCCCCGGTCAGCCCCAGGCTGAAGCCGACCAGCAGGCCCAGCAGGGCGCGCGGCAGGCGCAGTTCGCCCAGCACCAGCGCGGCCAGGGTCGGGCGACCGGCGAGCCAGTCGGACAAAGCGGCGCCCAGGTCGAACGGCACATAGCCGACCGCCGCCGACACCGCGCAGAGCACCAGCGCCAGACCCGTCAGCCCGGCGAGCAGGGCGGGGTAGGGGATGCGGGACTCCCACGTCGCAGCAACCGTCATGGCACGGCCTCCCGCGCAGCGGCCAGCCGTTCCGCGGCCTCGGCGGTCTGCGGGCCGGGGCAGGTCCACAGGCGGGAGGGCAGCGACAGCGTGCGGACCGGACGCTCCAAAGCCTTCAGGGCCGGGTGGTGCAGCAGGGCGCCGGCCAGCGACGGCGGCGCGTCGGGTGCGGCGTCGATGATCAGCACGTCCGCCCCGCCCAGAATGATGGCCTCCAGCGGCAGGGCGCCCTGGCTGCCCAGCGGCAGGCGGTCGGCCATGTTCTCCAGCCCGGCGCGGGCCAGGAGTTCGTCGACCAGCGCCCCGGACCCGGCGACGAAACCGTTGGGGCGCAGCACCACCGCGGTCGGGCGCTGTCCGGGCGCGGCGGGGGGCAGGGCGTCGAGGCGGGCGCGCAGGTCGGCGACCAGCGCCTCCCCCCGGTCCGGCTCGCCGACGGCGCGGGCGAGGCCGCGGATCTGCTCCACCACCCCCGCCACGCTCTGCGGGACGTCCAACTCCAGCAGCGGCGCGTCCAGCCGCGTCAGCAGCCCGACCGCGACCCGCGTGGTGTAGCGCCCGGCGACGATCAGGTCGGGGTTGAGCGGCAGGATTTCCTCCGCCGTCCCGTGGTTGACCGGCACCCCCGCCGCCAGCGCCGCGACGGTGGAGGCGCGGGGATCGCGCGCCAGCCACGTGACCGCGGCGAGGCGCTCCGGCCCGACGAGCCGCAACAGCAGCTCGTCGGCGCAGAGATTCAGGGAGACGATGCGCTGTGGTTTGATGGGCGGCTTTGCGGGCGGCGCCTCCCACGCCGCCGCCGGCCCTCCCGCGATCAGCAGGAGGGCGGCGGCCAGCCCGAGACGGAAGGGCCTCACAGCGACAGCCGCAGCCCGAGATACCCGGCCCGTCCCGGGGCGCCGTAGGTCCAGACCTCCTGGTACCGGCGGTCGAACAGGTTCTCCACGCGCCCGAAGAGTTCGACCCCCTCGGACAGCGCGTAGGACCCGGCCATGTTGACCAGCGTGTAGGGGGCGAGGCTCACGACCTGCCGGTTGTAGACGGGATCGTAGGCCCAGTCGCTGGACCGCCCGTTGTACACGACGCCGAGGTTGGCGTTCGCCCGGTCCTCCAGGAAGCGGTGGTTGACGGTCAGGCTGGCGAGCTGCTTGGGCCGGCGCACCAGCTCCGCCCCCGTGGAATCCGCGCCGTCGGTCCAGGTGTAGGAACCGCGCACGGTCAGCCGGTCCATCGGCTCCACCGACAGTCCAAGCTCGACGCCGCGGACGCGGGACTCGCCCGGCATGTTGACGGAGGTCCGCCCGGTGCCGGTGACCAGGTCGCGGATGCGCTGGTCGAACCACGTGCCGTCCACGGAGGCCCGCGTGCCCCACAGCGACTGGTCGAAGCCGGCGTCCCAGCCGCGCGCCCGTTCCGGCTTCAGGGTCGGGTTGCCGGCGTAGGTGGCGGTGTAGCCGTACAGCTCGAACAGGGTGGGGTTCTTGACGCCGGTGCCGTAGGAGGCGCGCAGCTTCGTCCCGCTCTCTTCAATCAGATAGGCCGCCGTGGTGCGCCAGGTGGTGGCGTCGCGGAACAGGTCGTTCGCGTCGTGGCGGACGCTGCCGGTCAGGGTCAGCCGGTCGAACAGCCCCAGCTTGTACTGGCCCACCAGCCCGGTGGAGCCGATGGAGCGGTCGAAGCTGGAGAAGCTGCTGCGGCTGATCGCCTTGTCCTCCTCATGCTCCACGGCGGCGGTCAGCACATGGTCGGCAGGGCCGCTGTTCAGAGTGAGGTTGGTCTGATAGTCGGCCTTGGTCTTGCGCCCGTCGTAGCGGCTGGTCACCGTCTTGGCGTCGTCGCGGTAATCGCGCTGCTGGCGGCCATGGGTCAGGCCGACGATGTGCTCCCACTTTCCGTCGAGAAGGGCGATCTTGCCCTGGACTCGCCCGAAATATTGCTCCCCGGCGGTGCTGGTCCCGTCATCGACGGCGCCGCGCCCGCCGACGAAACCGTCGGTGTCGGCGTGGAAGCGGGTGTAGCGGCCGGTCACCGCGATCTCGCTGCGCTCGGTCGGGCGGACGGCGGCGTTTCCGGTCAGCGTGCCGTTGCGGTAGCCGTCCTTCTCCGGGTTGCCGAGCCGCGTGTCGGCGACCGACACGCCGTCGCTGGTGACGCCCTGGCCGCTGAGGAACAGGTCGTAGCGGTCGGTCCCGGTGCCGAAGGAGGCCCGCCCGGCCGCGGTGCCGAAGGACCCGCCCTCCACGGCGGCGCGGAACCGGGGGGCGCCGGCGCCGCGGCGGGTCACGATGTTGACGACGCCGCCGACCGCGTCGGAGCCGTAAAGCGCGCTCTGCGGGCCGCGCAGCACCTCGACGCGCTCCACGTCGCCGGCCAGCAGGTTGGCGAAGTCGTATTCGGAGCCGGACGCCGGATCGTTCACCTCGATCCCGTCGATCAGGACGAGCGTCTGGTTGCCCTCCGACCCGCGGATGCGGAGCTGGGTCAGGGTGCCCATCGGGCCGGTGCGGTTGACGGCGACGCCGGGCACCGCGCGCAGCGCGTCGGACAGTAGACGGGTCTGGCGCTGCTCCAATTCCTGGCGGGTGATGACGGTCAGGGCGCTGCCGGTTTCCTCGGCGGCGGTGGGGACGCGGTTGGCGGTCACCGAGACCGGCGGAAGCATCGTGATGGTGGTGGAATCGGCGAAGGCCGACGTAGGGAAGGCCGACACGGGAAGGGCTAGGCTTCCCAGAAGGGCGGCGAAGGACGCCGTCCGGTGAAGACGGGGAACGCGGACACTCATTGAGACCTCAGGCGGGACGCCGGTGGCACGTCACCGCGAACGAAGTCCCACCGGACGCTCCGCGAACGGAGTCCCGGTTCGACGACCTTCGGTGCACCCCGCCCGAACGTGTTCGCGTGTGACCACGACTGACGGCAGGTCTCCTGGCTCGCGGGTTATCGTCGGCCCATCGCCTTCCCAGGATCGCGGTCCCAGTGGCATTCCGATGGACGACTCGCCGCTTACAGTTGCGGGGGCAGCCCCGGCGTAGAACCCTCGCACGGCCAATTGCCGCGGGGTCCGCACCGTGTTCCCATTTTCAGCCCTTTCGGGCAACCGTCGGGTGCGAAGCTACGCGGGCGGAACGGCTCCGGTCAAGCCGCAATCCGCCCGTCCTCGCCCGGCCGTTGTCAGAGCGTGGTTCTCGGCCCGATCGCCGCCCCATCCGGCATGGGCGGTACCATTTCCTTGCAATTGCCGACGCAATAGGTCTGCGCCTCGATCCGGCCGCCGCAGGATTTGTAGCAATCATTGTAATCGGAGGAGCAGGTGAGGTTGCTGTAGCAGCTGGGGTCCCGGTCGAAATCGCTGAACGTCTTGATCTTCTTCTTGTCCACATCTTTGGGCAAGGAACGGAGATAGGACTGATATTCGCCCTGGGCGCGGGTCGTCGCCTCGGCCCGGCAGGTCTGAACGGCCAGTTCCTTTGCGGATTGGCAGATCGTCTGTGCCTGCTTGCACTGGGCGACACAGAGCTTTCCCGCCTCGCTGACGGGTGGAAAATAGCTTGCGACCGTCTCGAAACGCGGGCCGCAACCGGCCAATCCGGCCGCCAGCAGGCAGCCGAGCAGAATGGAACGCCGCATCATTGTGGGTGTCCTGCCGTGAATTTCCGTCAATCGCTACGAACAACCCGCCGGTGCGGAATCATCCATGGGCAATGCGGAATTCGCAAAGCCGGCTCCCGTCTGGAAATCCGGCAACCCTTGGGCGATCAACCGGCTGGTGTCGGCGCCTGCGGCCTTCGCATCGATCACGGCCCGCAAAGGCCGCTTCCCCCTCTTGTCGACGGGCGGGGGCCTGACTACATGACGGTTGAGGTCCGGGCCCCTCTGGCAGCGTCGCCCGGCGCTGTGATGTCGGACTTCCCATAGAGCCGTTGTCTTGGCGCGGCCTTGCGGAAGCTGGCCCTGTTCTTCCCCCTGGGTCCCGCTCCCCCACAAGGTCCACCGCCGGACGACGGCACCCGACGGGCCTTTGGGAGACATCGACATGGACCGCACCGAACCAACATCCTGACCGACCGCCACGTCTCCACGGCAAACGATGGAGGCGGGTGTCCTGACGCGCCGCGGCCGAGCCGTCGTGTGCGCTTTTCCGGTGACCGCAGACCTTGCGGTCACGATTCCAGTCCGGGCCCCTCTGGCCGATGCGTCCCGCCGTGGCGCATCGGTGATGTCGGACTGCTCATGTGACGATCGAAGTCTCCGCTTGCGGGAGCGGAGGGCATGAAGCAAGGGACAGTTCCATGGACCAAATCGTTTTAATGTGGGCCGGCTTCGCCGTCTTCGTTGGCGTGCTTTTGGCCTTTGATCTTGGTGTATTTTCCAAGAAATCCCATGTGATCTCCGGCCGCGAGGCGCTGATGCGCTGCGCGGCCTATTCCACGCTGGCGATGATTTTCGCGGCTGGCGTCTTTCATTTCCAGGGCTCCGAGAAAGGGCTGGAGTTTCTGACCGGCTACCTGATCGAATACAGCCTGAGCGTCGACAACATCTTCGTCATCGCGCTGATCTTCACCCATTTCGCGGTGCCGCCGCAGTACCAGCACCGGGTGCTGTTCTGGGGCATCCTGGGCGCGCTGGTGATGCGCGGCGTGCTGATCGTGGCGGGCACGGCGCTGATCCAGGAATTCCACTGGATCATCTACATCTTCGGCGCCTTCCTGATCTTCAGCGGCATCAAGATGCTGATGTCGGTGGACGACGAGCCGGACATGGAGAACAACCGGATCGTCAAGTTCGTCCGCTCCCGCTTCCGCATGACCGACGGCTACGAGGGGCAGAAGTTCTTCGTGATGCGCGACGGCGTGCGGATGATGACGCCGCTGTTCCTCGTGCTGATTCTGATCGAGTTCACCGATCTGGTCTTCGCCGTGGACTCCATCCCGGCGGTCTTTTCGGTGACCACCGACCCGTTCATCGTCTGGACCTCCAACGTCTTCGCCATCCTCGGCCTGCGCGCCCTCTATTTCGCGTTGGCCTCAATCATCCACCGCTTCCATTACCTGAAATACGGCCTGTCGCTGGTTCTGGTGGTGGTCGGCGCCAAGATGATGATGGTGGACATCTACAAAATGCCGACGGCGGTGGCGCTGGGCATCACGGCCTTCCTGGTCGGTGGCTCCATCGTCTTCTCGATGCTGAAGACCCGCGCCGAATCGGCACCGGGTGCCGCGGACGGCGAGGCCCGCCGCTGGTGGGTGCCCGGCAGCCCGGCGAAGGGGGCCGGGGGCTCCACTCCGGCCTCCTCCAGCGAGGCGGCCGCGGTGTCCTCGGACGGCAAGGGCCAGTAAGACGCCCGCTTCACGGGCAGACGAAAAAGGCGGGGCGTCCGATCCGGTGGATCGGGCGCCCCGTGCGTTTCCGGGCGAGGGCATCCGCAAAAGTAGTAATACCGGCTGGGCAGCGACGATGATGTGGATGTGCGGGGTGGATCGCGCCCCGCTTGGCGGTTGACGCCAATCCTTTCCAACCCACGGAAGAGACATCCATGTTTGCCAGCACGCAGTTTATCGGCACGCAACCGTCCTCCATCTCCCTTTCCGCTCTCCCCGTCCCGTCGGGACCTTTGTCCGGCCTGCTTCATGCCGCCCGCGACGAACTCGTCGGCTTGGCGGCCGGCCGGGGGGTGGCGCTCTCCGTCGAATTCGACATGCCGGCGCTGGTGCGCGTCAACGAGGCGGCGGTGGCCGCGGGCTCCTGGGAGCCGATGCTTCCGGCGGCCCATCCGGCCTGCCGTTCCCTGACGCCGGCCAACGCCTTCTGGATCTGCGGGAGAGCCTCCTCCGGCGACGTGGTCACCGCCCAGGCCGGGCTGCTCTACGATTGCACGACGCAGTCCATCGGCGACCGCTTCAACGCCATGACGGTGTTCTACGACGAGCCCGCCGCGCAGGCTCCGGAGGGCGAATGGTGCACCTGCACGTCCGACACCGCCAACGGTACGCGGGGGCAGGTGGTGTGGACGAACGCGGGATGGACGCGACCCGATTTCCAGGGCCGCGGCCTGTTCCCGATTTGCCAGCGGGTGAACAAGCTGGCGGCGTGGCTGCTGTGGTCACCGACCTGGTTCATCTCGGTCGTCGATCCGGACATCGTTCCGGTCTGGGCGGAGCGGAAGATGGGGCCGCGCCACATCGACGACGAGCCGGCCATCACCTACAACCAGATCGGCCTGAAGACGCTGCCGATGCACCTCGTGCGCTTCAGCCGCGCGCAGTTCCTGGGCGATCTGGCGCAGCTCGCCGCGGACCTCGCCCAGGCGGCCTGAAGGGCCGGTTCATCCGGCTCAGGAATCGATCAGCGCCAGCAGGGCCTGACGGCGATGGCCCAGTGACCAGCCGAACAGGAGGTGCCGGTAATTGACGGGCGGCCGGGGAAGTCCGGTGATCACCAGATGGTTGTACACCGGCTCCCCGCCCTCCACCGCCTCCCGGTATTGCGCGTCGATGGCCTGGGCGTAGGCGCCGTGCACGTCTTCGAGGTGGGGCTTGCCGATGTTCTGGTCGGCCCAGCGGTCGCCGAAGACCCGGCGGGTCGGCTCCCCGATGTAGCGGAAGCACAGCGGTCCGCCGTCCCGCGCCGTCAGGATGACGCAACGCGGCAGCAGACCTGTGCTTTTCAGGTCGTCGTGCAGGCCCGGGCCGAAGGTCGGGTGCCGCTTCCACAAGGCGACCATGTCCTGGTGCCAGTCCAGCGCCGTTCGCAAGGGCTGGCGGTGGATGTCGACATGGGTTTCCGCCGGTTGCTGGGGCGGCGGGGCGCCGTGGCCGCCGCGCAGGATGTTCACCAAGCCACGGGCAAGCGGCCAGGACCTGCGGTCCCTGCCGGTGCGATCCTTCAAGGAAGCGGTCAGTGACGGCGTGATGGGCAAGGCGTCCGTCACTCCCCGACCCCTTTCCTCGGCGACAGAAACTCCGACGCCATCGCCTGATAGATCCGCCGCGCCGCGTCCAGGGCCACGCTTCCCGCCTTGGCTCCGGCGGCGAGCATCCGCTCGGTCGGCTTGCTCGGCAGGGCCTTCGGCATCGCCGCCTCGAAGGCGTCGGCCGCGCTGTCGAAGCGGGCGACGGCTTCCCGCAGCGCCATACGCTCCAGGACCGCCACGGCATCGTTCAGCAGAGGGGCCACCCTGTCGGCGCGGTTCCCCTGGTCGGCCATCGCGGTGCGGCACGCCCGCAATTTGGCGAGAACACCCTCCAAGCCTTGCGCGGGGGTCGCCGCCATGGCGTCCAGGGCTTGATGGAGGTCCGCGTCCCGCGCGGCGCGGTCCTGCGCCATCGTTTGCACATGCCGCTCCAGGCGGATCAACGCGTGATCGCGGTCGGGCGCGGGGGGCGCGGCTGGGCCGATGCCCGCATGATCGGCGGCGGATTGAAGCCGGTCGAGGAACAAGGCCACACCCTCCCCGAGGGCCAGGGCCTTGGTGTCCTCGACGATTCCCTCCTGGCAGAGGGCGTGGGCAAGGCGCGCCTCGCGCGCCGTCGTCAAGGGGAGCTGCCGGATCATCAGACTCGACAATTCGCGGATGCCGCCGTTCAGGAGGTCGAAGGCGTGGGGGCCGCTCGGCGGGTTGGCGACGATGTCGGACATCCGCTCCGCGGCCCGGGTGAACAGCGTGTCGCGCCGATCGAACGCCGTGTTCAGATCGAGAGCGGCGTCCGACCCGCCGCCGCCGTTCGGTCGTCCAGAGCGCATCCTGCCTGCCTTTCCGTGGTCCTGAAGACGATGGCCCGCCAATTCTGGTCTGTCCGCCGCAGGGCACGCCTCAACGGATGGGCATGGCAGTATTTCACAATGCGGAGTTGTCAACAACCCGTGCGTTCAATTGTTCGGGATGTGTGCGCTGAATGAATGCGCATCAAAGCTGTGACCGGGATCGTTGCGGCCGACGTGCCGTGGACACTTCATCATCATGACGACGCTCTCCCCTTGTTCGGTGCGTCGCCCTTTCCATATACCATCCCAGTGGATGGTTATAGGATGGTGGAGGGATGTCTGAGAACGCCCGCGATCAGAAGCCGAAGGCCGGGGACAGCGAGAAGATCACGATCAATCTCGGCTATGTCGATCTCGGCCACATCGATCTGCTGGTGCAGGAGGGATTCTACGCGAACCGCACGGACCTCATCCGCACCGCCATCCGCAACCAGATCGACCGCCATGGCGACGCCTTGCGGCAGGCGGTGACGCGCAAGCGCGTCGATCTCGGCCTGCGCCATTACAGCCGCAGCGATCTGGAGGCGGCACGGGATGCCGGGGAGATGCTCGACATCCGTGTCCTCGGGCTGGCCACGATCGCCCAGGACGTCACCCCGGACCTCGCCCGCGCCACCATCGCTTCGATCGCCGTGCTGGGGGCGCTGCACGCCAGCAGCGCCGTCAAGGCGGCTCTTGCGGACCGCATGCGCTGAAGGCGCAAGGCCGCATTTCCGAAAGACGATTTCCGAAAGACGACGGGCGGGGCCATCCCGAACGCCCCCGTCCGAGCACAGAAAGCACCCGACATGACCGACCACATCCCTGCCGGAATGGCCGAGGCGTTGCGCCTCACCCGGGCCGGCGACCTCACCGGGGCAACCGCCCTCATTCAACGCCTGCTGCGGGGGACGTCCGGGACGTCCGACGCGCCTCCCGGTGCCGGCCCGACCGTCATCGACGTCGAGCCGCTGCGGGTGGACACCCCGCCGGACCTTCCGGACGCGCCGCCGCGCCACGCCGCGGCCTTCAAGCCCGCCGGCGCCTTTACCGGGCGGCTCCATCCCGGACCGCGGGTTGGCCTGGGCGAGACGCTGCGCGGCCTCGCCGCCCGCGCCATGCCGGGGGGACTCGACCTTGGGATGGGCGGCGTTGCCCGTCCGGCCGCCGATCCGTTGCCGGACGGCGCCTCCTTCACCGCGGCGTCCCATGGGAACGCGGCCGGGACGCGCTCCTACAAGCTTTACGTTCCGGCCAACCGCCGCGACGGGCAGCCGCTTCCGCTGGTGGTGATGCTGCATGGCTGCACCCAGTCGCCGGACGATTTCGCCGCGGGCACCCGGATGAACCAACTGGCGGAAGAGCATGGCTGTCTGGTCGTCTACCCGGAGCAGCCGTCCTCGGCCAACGCCCAACGGTGCTGGAACTGGTTCAACCCCGCCGACCAGCGGCGCGGCGACGGCGAGCCCTCGCTGATCGCGGGGATCACCAGACGGGTCATGAGCGACCATGCCGTCGACGCCGACCGCGTGTTCGTCGCCGGGCTCTCGGCCGGCGGCGCGGCGGCGGTCATCCTGGGAGCGGCCTATCCCGATCTCTACGCCGCCGTCGGGGTGCATTCCGGCCTTCCCCAGGGCGCCGCTCATGACCTTCCCTCCGCTTTTGCCGCCATGCGTCAGGGTGGTGGAGCGACGGGACGGTCGTTCGCCCGGCCGGTGCCGACCATTGTCTTTCACGGCGACCGCGACAGCACGGTTCATCCGCGCAACGCCGACGACGTGATCGCGCAATCCGGGGCGAGTGCTGCGGGGGCGCGGACGACGGTGGAGCATGGCCAGGTACCGGGTGGGCACGGCTACACCCGTCGCCTCCACATGGATGCCTCCGGTCATGCGCTGTGCGAGCAGTGGACCATCCGGGGCGCCGGACACGCCTGGGCGGGAGGCAGCCCAGCCGGTTCCTACACCGACCCGCGGGGGCCGGACGCTTCGCGGGAAATGCTGCGATTCTTCCTCGAAAACCCGCGACGCCGCTCATCCGCGTCGTAAAGGCCGCTGAAAAGGGCGTTTACGATCACATGGAAACTTAGTGCGCTTACCGGCCGTGCGTCCGGAAGAACCCGTTGAGCGCATCGAACGGTTCGGCCTCGCCGAGGGCGTCGAAGCGCCCGTGGTCGACCAGCATGCGCGCCGCCCGCAGGAAGCCGCCCCAGGCGGCGCGGTTGAGGCCGCTGCCCAGGCTGATGCGCCGGACGCCCAGGGCGGCGATCTGCTCCACCGACAGGCCGATGGGGGACGAGACCAGCAGGTTGAGCGGCTTCGGATCAACGGCGTCGACCGCCGCCTTGATGACGTCCAGGGTCCGCAAGCCCGGTGCGTAGAGGACATCGGCTCCCGCCGCGGCGTAAGCCGGCAAGCGACGCAACGCCTCCTCGACGGCCGCCGGATGATCCACCAGCAGGGACTCGCAACGTGCGGTCAGGAGGACGCCGGTTCCCCGCAGCGCCTCCGCCGCCGCGGCCACCCGCTCGACGGCGTGCTGGAAATCGTACAGCGGCTTCGCCGGGTCGCCCGTGGCATCCTCAATGGACAGGCCCGCCACGCCGGTGTCGGCGCACAGGCGCACGTTGCGTGCCAGCCCCTCGCAGTCATGGGCGTAGCCGGACTCGAAGTCGGCGTTCACCGGAAGGTCGGTCGCCCGGACCATGTCGGCGATGTGGGCCAGCATGTCGCCGCACGGCACCGCCCAATCGGTGTCGGGAAGCCCCTGCGCGAAGGCGAAGCCCGCCGAGGTGGTGGCCAAGGCGTGGAATCCCAGATGCTTCAGCATCACGGCGCTTCCGACGTCCCACGGATTGGGAATGACGAAGCAGCCGGACTGGTGAAGGTCGGCGAAAGCGGCACGGGCTTGGTCGTGGTCAGCCATCACAGGCTCCCTCCAGGGCGACGGATCAACCTCGGCGGGCTGACGATGGGAGGATACGCTTCCGCTCCGACGTCGTCCAATTGCGGGGCGAAGGCGTCGCCTCGTTTCCCTTTGGCTTCAGCGGCAGCAGAATCCTTGATGGGTGACTCTTTGCGTCGCGAGAACCGCCTCCGACTCCTGTTGCAGGATGGTGGCCGAGCTATTCCAGCCATCGGCGGCACCATCATCCCACGGGGAAGGCGTTCATGTCGGAACAAGCACTGAAGGAACTCTTCATCAAGGAGTTGCAGGACACCTACAGCTCGGAAACACAGATCATCGAAGCCCTGCCGGCAATGGTCGAAGCCGCCTCGTCGCCCCAGCTCAAGCAGGCTTTTGAAACCCATCTGCGCGAGACCGACGGTCAGGTCAGACGCCTGGAGCAGATCTTCCAGATCCTCCAGGCAGAACCGGGCGGGAACACATGCGAGGCGACCCAGGGCCTGATCGAGGAAGCCGAGGAGATCATCGACGAGGGCCTCCCGGCGGAAGTGCTCGATGTCGCGCTCATCATGGCGGCGCAAAAGGTCGAGCATTATGAGATCGCCAGCTACGGCTCGCTGAGGACATTGGCCGAGACCTGCGGCATGACCGACATCGCCCGTCTGCTCGAACAGACCCTCGAAGAGGAAAAGGCAACCGATCAGAAACTCAACCAACTCGCCGAGGGCGACATCAACATGCGTGCCTTCAGGGCGGCGTAGGACGCGGCCGCAGTTTCCGTTGTGGAACTGCGGCCCCCTCCCCGGGCGATACGGGCGAACCCACCGCCAGACCGGTGTGTTGTCACTCTCCGCAGGAAGGGTGGATCATGAGTGGCATTGCAGGCTTCGCCGGCTCGATCCGGGCGGTTGTGATCGGGGCGAGCGGCGGCATCGGCGCCGCCGTGACGCACCGATTGCTTGCCGATCCCGGGGTGACGGAGGTGTTGGCCTTGTCCCGCCGCCCGGTCGCGCCGGCGGGCAAGCTGCGCACCGGCTTCCTCGATCTTGCCGATGAGTCCTCCATCATCGATGCGGCGGCTTTGGCCGAAGCGGTCGATCTCGTTTTCATCGCCAGCGGCCTGCTGCACCAGGATGCGGTGCAACCGGAGAAGAGTTGGCGCACGCTGGATCCGATGGCCATGGCGCGGCTGTTCCAGATCAACGCCATCGGCCCGGCGCTGGTCGCCAAGCACTTCCTGCCACGGACGCCGCGGCACGGACGGGCGGTCTTCGCGGCTCTCTCCGCGAAAGTCGGCAGCATTACCGACAACCGGCTTGGCGGTTGGTATGGCTACCGGGCATCCAAGGCGGCGCTCAATCAGATCATTCGCACCACAGCCATCGAACTGGCGCGTTCGCGACCGGACGCGATCTGCGTCACGCTGCATCCGGGCACCGTCGACACCCCCCTATCGCAACCGTTCCAAGCCGCCGTGGCCCGGGACCGGCTGTTCACCCCTGCGGTTGCCGCCGCCCACCTGCTCGGCGTCCTTGGTGGGTTGACGCCGATGGACAGTGGCGGGCTGTTCGCATGGGACGGTCGGCGGCTGCCCTACTGAACGATCGCCATGACAGCCACCCCACTATGACCAACCGGCCCACTATGACCAATCGGTTTGCCGACAGTCCCAAGGGTGCTCCGGCGGGCCGGGTTCTCCACAGCTCCTGAATCATGCCCTGGAGTGAACCATGTCAGTTCGGGGGGCATCTTGCGCTTTCATCGATGGGAGGGTGAAGCAGACGACGGAGGAAATGAGCGCGGAAAGATTGAGTCCAAGCTCAAGCTGAACCAGAAGACGGCATATTTTGTTGATGCGAAGACTTTCTTTATAATGCGGACGCATTTTTGCTCGACTGCGAGTGGCCTGTTTATGTCACAGGAATCGCGGCCGTTAGTAAAATATTTACCAAGATTCTTATTTTTCCGTTAAGCGGACCACCTCAACCTTTGGGCTAAGACATTGGTCTAGAGTTCCATGAGGTCCGAGATGGCTGCCGAAACTACCGAACTGATGGACGTCACCTTCACGGTGAACGCCTGGGGCGCTCCCGCAGGCGGAAAGTGGCCGCATTTCGTGCTGCGGCTGGATGGGGTTGAAATCGGGCAGGCGACCGTCGCGTCGGCGTCGCTGGGCCGCTACACCTTCAACGCCCGCGTTCCGGCCGACAAGGCCCACAAGCTTCAGCTTCAGTACGACAACGACGGCTCCGTGAATGGGGAGGACCGCAACCTCTTCGTCAAATCGTTCGAGGTGAACGGGAAACCGATCCTCAGCATCGACCCGCTGGTGACCTACGACACCGGCGACATCGACGGCAAGAACGTCATCGCCGGGCAGACCGAGATGTACTGGCGCGGCGCGCTGAACGTCGATCTGCCCAAGACCATGTTCGCCAGCGCGCAGGAGCCCGAGCCCGAAGCGCCGGCCACCATGACGACCGAGATCGTCGTGAAGGCCTGGGGCGCCGCCGCCAACGGCACGCCTCCGCATTTCAAGCTTCTGGTGGACGACAAGGTGGTCGGCGACGCCTGGGTCAGCGCGACCAGCCCGACCGGCTACACCTTCAAGGTCGATGTCGACCCCCATGAGGCCCACAAGATCCAGATCCATTACGACAACGACGCCACCGTCAACGGCCAGGACCGCAACCTCTTCGTCCAGGGCATCACCATCGACGGGCAGGAGATCAAATCGACCGACCCGCTCGCCTCCTACGACAAGGGACCGGTGGACGGCAAGTTCGTGGTCGCGGGCCAGGAAGGGCTGTTCTGGGGCGGTGCCCTGACCTTCGGCGTGCCGGAGGAGTATTTCGACGGCCCCTACGTCC
>NZ_JAUQTX010000430.1:0-2957 GCF_059803775.1 Azospirillum sp. UFLA03-27
GTTATAGTCTCGTGGGCTCGGAGATGTGTATAAGAGACAGCCGCGCCCCAGCGCGCTGAAAGTCGGGTCGAAGTTCGGGCGGAACATCCCCTCGCGTCCCTTCGGGCGGCGCTGAGGCGATGAAAAAGGATGGGGGGCTGGCGAAGGCCCTGGCGCTCGGCGGCGACCGTCGCGCATTCGGCAACATTCCTACGGTGGCGGAGGCGGTGGCCGCCGACCCCGCCCGCCTGCCGGAACTGGTGGCCTGCCTGTTCGACGGCGACGCCGGGGTGCGGATGCGCGCCGCCGACGCCTTGGACCGGGTGTCGCGCGGCGACGCCCGCCCGCTGGACGCCTTCGCCGAACGGCTGCTGACCGAGGCGGCGGCCATCGAGCAGGCCGAGGTGCGCTGGCATCTGGCGGCGATCCTGCCGCGCCTGACCCTGACGGACGAGCAGCGCGAGCGGGTGGTGGCGCTTCTGGAGGGCTGGTTCGAGAACCGGGCCAGCCGGATCGTGCAGAGCGCCGCTCTTCAGGCCATGGTCGATCTGGCGGCGGACGATCCGGAGCTTCGCCCGGTCGCGGCGGACATGCTGGGCCGGGCCATGCGCTCGCGCATCCCGTCGCTGGCCGCTCGGGCCAAGCGAATCCTCAAGCCGTTCGAGGTGGACCGCGCCACGCTGGACGCCGCCCTGCTGCCGGAGACCAAGCCGCTCACCCTGTCGGTCCTGCCCGATCGGCTGGCGGTGGCGCGGCTGGCGCCGGGGGATGGGATGCCCGGCTGGCTCGACTGGACCGACCCGCTGGTCAGCGCCACCCGCACGGGGGAGGAGCTGTCCATCCTCTGCCGCGAGTCCCGCGTGCCGGACGGCGTGACGGCGGAGCGCGGCTGGCGCGCCTTCAAGGTGGAGGGGCCGCTGGACTTCTCGCTGTTTGGCGTGCTGGCGCGCATCGCCGTGCCGCTGGCCCAGGCGCGCGTGCCGATCTTCGCCATGTCCACCTACGACACCGATTACGTTCTGGTGCGCGACGAGGACGTGGAGCGCGCGGCCGACGCGCTGAAGCGCGTCTGCACCGTCGTGGCGCCCTCCTGACCGTCACGCCTGCGGAGCCTTCTCCGCCTCGACGGCGGCAAGCACGCCCAGCTCCTCCAACTGCGTGACGGCGCCGGTCAGGCTGGTGGCGACGCGGTCGGCGGCGGTCTGGGAGATGGCGTGCTCCGGCGCCTCGGCTTCGGGGTGGGCGCTCCACAGGCAGAGCAGGATCGGCACGTTCGGGCCGAAATGCAGGCGCAACCGACGCACCAGCCGGCGTGCGTGGGAGAGGGCGGATGGATTCAGATAGGACAGGACCACCGCCGACACGCCGGTCGGGGCCAGCGCGGCGATGGAGCGGACGGACACCTTCTCGCACGGGATCACGTCGGCGCGCAGCCCGCGCGGGCGCAGCAAATGGCCGAGCAATGCCGCCGCCGCCTCGTCCAGGTCGTTGCGGGCACCGATGCACAGGACCAGCGGCGTGTCCTCCGCGGCGGGCGGGGAGGCTTCCATCATCTCGTCCAGCAGCGCCGTCATGCCCTCCGCCACCGCCTGCCGTCCCTCCGGGTTCAGGCGGTTGCGCTGGCGGTCCTGCTCGGCCAGCGACAAGGTGGGGATCAGCAGTCCGTGCCCGGCCTCCGCCAGCCCGTCCTTGCTCATCTTCTCCTCGGCGATCTCCATGGCCTCGATGGGGTCGCGGGCGAGCAGGCGCTGGTACAGCTTGGCCTCGTCGGGCAGAACCGGGCGGTCGCCCAGCATCACCTCCAGGAAATGAAGCTGCGGAACGTGCCGCCCCAGCACGACGAGGCAGACGGTCAGTGGCGTCGCCAGCAGCAAGCCGACCGGTCCCCACAGTGTGGTCCAGAACACCGCCGCGACGATGATCGCCAGCGACGACAGACCGGTGGCGGAGCCGTAGAGCCAGGGCTCCACCACATTGTTGGAAAACAGCTCTACCGCCACGAAGAGGGCAATGCAGAGCAGCGGCAGGGTCCATCCCGCATCGACCGCGAAGGACAGCAGGATCGGGAAAGCCGCGGCGATCGCCGGTCCCAGGAAGGGGATGAAGCGCAGCACCGTCGCCAGCATCCCCCACAAGAGCGGGTTGGGCACGCCGAGCAGCCACAGCCCGATCCCGATGGGCAGGCCGTAGGTCACGTTGACGACGCACTGCATCAGCAGATAGCGGCTGACCCGCTCGCCCGCGTCGTTCATCGCCTCCGTCGTGCGGCTGAGGTCGCCGGACCCCGCCAGCCGGATCAGCCGGTCGCGCAGATCCTCCCGTTGCAGCAGCATGAAGATGGTGAAGACCAGCACCATGCCCGCCGTGGCGACCGGCGCCATGGCCGGCCCCAGCACGTCGCTGATGATGGTCAGCGCGTCGGACCCGTCCTGCTCGATCCGCACCGGCACCGGCTCCCGCGCGGCGCCGGGGGCGGGCAGGGCGCTGGCCGGAGCCGTGGCGGCAGGCGGGGTCTCCCCGGTCACCTGCTCCAGCCCCTGCTTCAGGTCGCGGAAGGCTTCGGTGGCCTGCTGGACCACCCCGCCGCTGCCCGCCGACGTGGCGCGGGAGCGCAGCGAGTCCAGCTTGGCGTGCACATTCTGCTGATAGCTGGGCAGGTTGTTGGCGAGGTCCGCGATCTGCCCTCCGACCACCATGCCGAAGCCGGCGATGCCTGCGAAGACCAGCACCACCACGGCCAGTACCGACGGCACCCGGCCCAGACGCAGCCGCTCCAGCCGGCTGACGATGGGCGCCAGGACGAAGGTCAGCAGCACCGCCAAAGCGATGGGGACCAGGATGTCGCTTCCCAGATACAAGGTCGCCACCACCAGCGCAGTGACCAGCAGCGTCGTCTGGGTGGAGGCGGGCGGGGCGGCCTTCGGCACCGGAATGGGGCCTGTCTCTTATACACATCTCCGAGCCCACGAGACTATAAC
>NZ_JAUQTX010000431.1:0-2812 GCF_059803775.1 Azospirillum sp. UFLA03-27
GCGTATAATCGTCGGCAGCGTCAGATGTGTATAAGAGACAGGTCCTGGCTGTAGCCGCCCAGCATCAGCGGCGTGCCGGCGTCCGGCGGGACCCGGGCGAGCGGCAGCGGCGGCATCCCCTCCGGCGCGTCGCCGTCCAGCGTCAGCACCGCCCAGTCGCCGACCAGCCCGTCGAGCCGCCGCTCCTTGTCGTAGGGGCCGCCGGTTTCCAGCGCGGCGACGGCGCGGTGCTGCCGGTACTCCCCGCGCTCGTAGCCGAACAGCACGTGCAGCGAGGAGGCCGGCAGGAAGCGCTGCGCCCGGTTCAGCAGGCAATGGGCGGCGGTGACCACCCGGCGCGGTGCCACCAGCACGCCGGTGCAGCGGGCGCCGAGATTGCTCTGCACCTTGACGAGGCTGTTCCACGGCGCGTGCGTGGCGTCCACCACCACCCGCCGGTCCTTCGCCCCGATCCCCGGCAGCAGAGGGTTCTGAGCCGTGGCAGGGAGTGCGGCTGCGAGGAGCGGCACCGCAATCAGGAATCCGCTCAGAAGAGCCATCAAGTGTTCTTGATACGTTTTCATGTTCGTCTTACCATGGCGGCCATGGCCACGCTCATCATCACGGAAAAATCCAGTCAGGCAAAGGACCTGCGCGCCGCGCTGGGGGATCGCTACGGACGCATCCTGCCGGCCGAGGGGCATCTGCTGCGGCTGGCCGAGCCGGACGAGGTCAACCCCGACTGGAAGCGCTGGTCGCCCACCCTGCTGAAGCCGGACGGACTCTACCCGACCCGGCCGGACAGTGGCGGTAACAAAACGGCGAAGCTGGCGGCCATCAAGGCGGCGCTGAAGGGCTGCGACCAGGTCATCCTCGCCACCGACTGCGACCGCGAGGGGCAACTGATCGGGCAGGAAATCCTGGAGCATCTGGGCTTCCGCGGGCGGGTGCAGCGCGCCCTGTTCACCGCCCAGGACCCCAAGACGATCCGCGACGCCTTCGCCAAGCTGAAGCCGAACAACGAGCTTCGCCCGCTCTACGAGGCGGCGGTGGCGCGTCAGCAGGCTGACCAGATCTTCAACCTGTCGCTGACCCGCACGGCGACCAAGACGCTGCTGGCGCCGGGGATGCGTGGGGTGATCGGCATCGGGCGGGTGAAGACGCCGACCCTGTCCATCGTCTGCCTGCGCGAGCTGGAAATCCGCAACTTCAAGCCCGAGGATTATTTCGAGGTCGTGGCGACGGCCACCGCCGCCGCCGGCTCCTTCCTGATGCGCCACGCTCCGCCGCCGAAGGACCGCATCAAGGACCGCGCCCGCGCCGAGGCCATCGCCCGCGCCGCGGACGGCCATGGTGGCCCCCTGTCGGTGACGGTGGAGGATCGGCGGCAGGCTCCGCCGAAGCTCTACGACCTGCCCGCTCTGCAGAAAACCTGCGGCCAGCGCTGGGGCTGGACCGCCGACCGCACGCTGGAGGTCGCGCAGGAGCTTTACGACGGCGAGGGCAAAAAGCTCATCACCTACCCGCGCGCCGAGGCGCGCTACCTGTCGGAGAACCAGATCGCCGACGTCCCGGCGATCACCGGGGCGCTGACCCGGCTGCGCGGCTTCGCCCATCTCGACCTGTCCCGCCCGGTGATCCGCCGCGGCAAGTCCGGCCATTTCTGCGACAAGGCCCTGGAGGGCGTGTCGCACCACGCCATCGTGCCCAACGTCAACGTGCTGGATGATCTGGAAAGCCGGCTGAGCCGCCTGACCGATGACGAGAAGCGGCTCTACGCGCTGATCTGCCGCTCCTACCTCGCCGCCGTCATGCCCGACTACGAGTTCCGGCAGACCACCGTCCTGATGAACGTGCCCGTCGACGGCAAGCCGGTGGTTTTCCGGGCGGTCGGGCGCATCCCCCTGAAACTCGGCTGGAAGGCGGCCTTCGGCTCCGCCGAGACGGACGGCAAGCCCGACGAGAAGGAGGAGGAGCAGACCCTCCCCCCTCTGACCGACGGCGAGCCGGCCCGCCTGTCCGAGCCTCGGGTGGAGGCCAAACGGACCCAGGCGCCGCCGCGCTACAACGAGGGCACACTGGTCGACGCCATGCAGAACGCTTGGCGCTTCGTCGAGGACCCGGCGCTGCGCGACCGGCTGAAGGAAGCCAAGGGCATCGGCACCCCGGCCACCCGCGCCGAGATCATCAAGGGCCTGCGGCGGCAGAACCTGCTGGGCGCCGACGGCAAGTGGCTGGTGCCCACCCCCGCCGGGCTGCAGTTGTTCGAGACTCTGCGCGGCGCCGCCCCCACCCTCGTCGATCCCGGCACCACCGCCCTGTGGGAGATGCGGCTGGACGAGGTGGTGGTCGGACGCGCCGATTTCCGCAGCGTCATCGACGGCATCGCCGACGAGGCCGGGCGGCTGATCGGCGTTCTGGTCGGCAACCAAGGGCCGACGGTGGATCTCGGCGTGCGCAGCGGTCCGATCCGCGCCGGACGGGGCGCCGGCCGCCGCCGCTCCGCCAGCCCGCGCGCCGCCGGTGCCGCACCGCGCACGCGCATCCGCAAGACGGCGGTCGCTGCCGTCGGCATGGACGGCGAAGCGCCGAAGACGCCCCGGCGCAGCCGCAAGGCGAAGGCCGCGCCGGAGGTTCCCGACTCGATCGCTCCGGTCGCCGACGCTGTCCCGCCGGCCCCCGCCGCACCGTCGGGCGGCGCACGGCGCAAGGCCCCGACGGACAAGATGGTCGCCTTCGCCCGCAGCCTCGCCGACCGCAAGGGTGTAGAGCTGTCGGACACGGTGCTTCAGCTGTCTCTTATACACATCTGACGCTGCCGACGATTATACGC
>NZ_JAUQTX010000432.1:0-2823 GCF_059803775.1 Azospirillum sp. UFLA03-27
ACGAGATAGCTGTTATAGTCTCGTGGGCTCGGAGATGTGTATAAGAGACAGAGCGTGGGAGGGTGGGGGCAACCACCCGCGACACCCTCACTCCTTCGCCTTCCACGTCTCGATCCACAGCGTGCTGGAATCCAGATGCCCGGTCGGCACCACGCCCTCCAGCCAGGGCGGCAGGATGAACGGATCGGCGCGGAAGAACAGCGGCAGGTTCGGCAGGTCCTGCGCGTAGAGCGTCTGCAGCTTCGCCCACAGCGCGCGGTTGGCGTCGGGCTCGCAGACGTGCTCCAGGTCCTCCAGGACCTTGTCCATCTCCGGGTTCTTGTAGCCGGTGTAGTTCTGGCCCGCCCAGTTGTTGGCCTCCGTCGGGATCATGCTGGAATGCAGGATGGTGCGCGGGATGTTCTCCGGCGCGCTGATCCAGGCGAACAGCGCCATCGACTTGAAACGGCGCTTCTCCAGCGTGTCGCCGAACAGGACGCGGGCCGGTTCGTTGACGATGCGCACCTCCACCCCGGCTTGTCGCCACTGCGCCTGGAGCACCTGCTGCAACACCTCGCGGGAGCGGTTGCCGGCGGTCGTCATGATCTCCAGCGCCAGCCGCTCCCCCTTGGCGTTGTGGCGCACCCCGGCGCGCCGCTCGCTCCAGCCCGCCTCGTCCAGCAGCCGACCGGCCAGCGCCGGGTCGAAGGCATAGGTCGGGTAGCCCGGCGCGTGCACGCGGTCGAGCGGGCTGATCTCGTTGTGGGCGACCGGCTGGCGCCCGTCGTAGAGCTGCTTGGAGATCGCCTCGCGGTCGATGGCGTGGAGCAGCGCCCGGCGCACCCGCACATCGGCCAGAGCCGGGTTGTCGAGATTCAGCTCGACATGCTCGAAGAACAGGCCCGGCTTGTAGAAGACGTTGTAGCGGCTGCCGTGCCGCTTCTCGAAGGCGAGCACCTGGTCGAGCGGCAGGCCGGTCTCCCCCGGCACCATGTCGACCTGCCCGGCAAGCAGGTTGGCCTCCAGGGCGGCGGTGTTCTCGATGGACTTCACGATCACCCGCTTGAAGGCCGGCTTCGCCCCCCACCAGGTCGGGTTGGGCTCCAGCACCACATGGCTGCCCGGCTCGACCTGGGCGATGCGGTAGGGGCCGAACCACAGGCCGGGATTCGTCGTGTCGGTCTCGTATTTCGAGCGGTTTCGGTAGGTCGCCGGGTCGGCCTCGAACACCGCGCGCTCCAGATGGGCGGGCAGGATCTCGAAGTCGTTGATCTCGGCGTAGCTGCACACCGCCTTGTCGCGATGGATGGTGAAGGTGCGCTCGTCCTTGGCGTCGATCGCCACGATGTCGCGGGCGAACAGGTCGAAGTTGCTGTAGCCGCTCTGCGGGTGCTTGCCCACCGTCCAGGTGAACAGCACGTCCTCGGTCGTCACCGGCGTGCCGTCGCCCCAGGTCGCCTTGGGGTTGATGGTGTAGGTGACCTTGATGCCCTTCTTGCCGTCGGCCCGCGTCTCGACCTCCGCGGTGCCCTTGTCCAGCGCCGGCAGCTCGGTGCAGAGCAGGCAGGTCAGCCGCCAGTCGGGGTCGTAGGCGGTGAAGGGCCGGCGCGCCATGGACAGGACGTAGCTCTTCGCCATCATCGCTTCCATGGAGGGGTGCCAGTTGGACGGGAACTGGGTCATGCCGATCACCAGCTCGTCCTTCGCTGCGAAGGCAGGCGAGCCCATGGGGGCGGCGGCCAGAGCGGCGGCCAGGGTGAAAGCGGCCAATCCCGTTCGCGCCAATCCCGTTCGCATCGCGGCGTCATCTCCGTCCGGTGAAGTCCCGGCTACGAACTATGGTGACCCGCGGCCCCGTGGTCCAGCGCCGATGCGGCTTTAGGGAAGCCCTTGACGGAACGGGGCCGCCGGTGTTTGTGGTCTTCCCCATACGCAACCGAATGGATGGGGAGTCCGACACGCCATGGCCGGCACCGTGACCCTGACGCGCGACGGCGTCGTCGCCACGCTGACGCTCAGCAACCCCGACAAGCTGAACGCCTTCGACAAGCCGATGTGGCTCGCGCTGATCCCGCTGCTGCGCCAGCTCGGCGCGGACGACACGGTGCGCGCGGTGGTGCTGCGCGGGGCCGGCGGACGCGCCTTCAGCCCCGGCGCCGACATCTCCGAGTTCGAGACGGAGCGCAACAGCCCCGAACAGGGCGCCGACTACGGCGTGCTGATGGACGAGGGGCTGACCCTGCTGCGCGACCTGCCGCACCCGACGCTGGCGGCCATCCAGGGGGCGTGCTGCGGCATCGGGCTGGCCGTCGCGCTGGCCTGCGACCTGCGGGTCTGCACAGCGGGGAGCCGCTTCGGCGTGCCGGTCAGCCGGCTCGGCATCTCCATGGCGCTGCCGGAGCTGAAGCTGCTCCACGACATCGCGGGCGGCCCGGCGGCGCTGGAAATCCTGCTGGAGGGCCGCGTCTTCGGCGCGGACGAGGCCAAGGACAAGCGGCTGGTCCACCGCCTCGTGGCCGACGAAGCCTTCGAGGCCGAGATCGCCGCGACCTGCGAACGCATCGCCGGGGGCGCCCCGCTGGCCGCCCGTCTGCACAAGCAGTTCGTCCGCCGCCTGTCCGACCCCGCCCCGCTGTCGGAGGCGGAGATCGCCGAATGCTACCACTGCTTCGGCACGGAGGATTTCCGCGAGGGCTACCGGGCGTTCCTGGAGAAACGCAAGCCGGTCTTCAAGGGGCGGTGAGGGGCCGCGCATGCCAGGGTTCGCGCCATAGCGGTGGTTTCCGGACGGGGGAAGTCCAGATCTGTCTCTTATACACATCTCCGAGCCCACGAGACTATAAC
>NZ_JAUQTX010000433.1:0-2772 GCF_059803775.1 Azospirillum sp. UFLA03-27
GTTATAGTCTCGTGGGCTCGGAGATGTGTATAAGAGACAGCCATTGGGCGGCCCTTTCCGTTCCGATCCATCCGGACCCGCTTAGTAGCGGTAGTGGTCCGGCTTGAACGGGCCTTCGACCTTCACGCCGATGTACTCGGCCTGCTTGGCGGACAGCGTGGTCAGCTTGGCGCCGATCTTGTCGAGATGCAGGCGGGCGACCTTCTCGTCCAGGTGCTTCGGCAGGACGTAGACCTTGTTCTCGTAGCTGGCGGCGTTGGTCCACAGCTCGATCTGGGCCAGCACCTGGTTGGTGAAGCTGGCGCTCATCACGAAGCTCGGGTGGCCGGTGGCGCAGCCCAGGTTGACCAGACGGCCCTGGGCCAGGACGATCAGGCGCTTGCCATCGGGGAACACGACCTCGTCGACCTGCGGCTTGACCTCTTCCCACACGTAGTTGCGCAGGGCCTCGATCTGGATCTCGCTGTCGAAGTGGCCGATGTTGCAGACGATGGCGCGGTCCTTCATCTGGCGCATGTGGTCCAGCGTGATGACGTCCACGTTGCCGGTCGCGGTGACGAAGATGTCGCCCTGCGGGGCGGCCTCGTCCATCGTGACGACCTGATAGCCTTCCATCGCGGCCTGGAGCGCGGTGATCGGGTCGATCTCCGTCACCAGGACGCGCGCGCCCTGCGAGCGCAGCGAGGCGGCCGAGCCCTTGCCCACGTCGCCGTAGCCGGCGACCACGGCGACCTTGCCGGCCACCATCACGTCGGTGGCGCGCTTGATGCCGTCGACCAGCGACTCGCGGCAGCCGTAGAGGTTGTCGAACTTCGACTTGGTGACGCTGTCGTTCACGTTGATGGCCGGAACCTTCAGCGTGCCCTTCTTCATCATCTCATAGAGACGATGGACGCCGGTGGTGGTCTCCTCCGACAGGCCGCGGACCTCGGCCAGCATCTCCGGATACTTGTCGTGCATGATCTGGGTGACGTCGCCGCCGTCGTCCAAGATCATGTTCGGGGTCCAGCCGGCATACTCACCGGTGGCCGGGCCGCGGAGCGTCTGCTCGATGCACCACCAGAACTCCTCCTCCGTCTCGCCCTTCCAGGCGAAGACCGGGATGCCGGCGGCGGCGATGGCGGCGGCGGCCTGGTCCTGGGTCGAGAAGATATTGCAGGACGACCAGCGGACGGTCGCGCCGAGAGCGGTCAGCGTCTCGATCAGCACGGCGGTCTGGATGGTCATGTGCAGGCAGCCGACGATGCGGGCGCCGGCCAGCGGCTTCGTCTCGCCGAACTCCGCGCGCAGCGCCATCAGGCCGGGCATCTCGGTCTCGGCGATGGTGATTTCCTTGCGGCCCCACTCGGCGAGGCTGATGTCCTTGACCTTGTAGTCGGTGAAGTTGGCGGGCGCGGCCATCGGGGGGGTCTCCTGGGCGGCTGTTCGTGGAACAGCAATGAAAAGGGGCGGGCGCACCGGCCCGCTGTGGCGTTGGTGTAGCAGCGCCATCCGGCCCCCGCAAGCATAAAGATATCTTTATGTTTATGGACCAACCGATCGCGGGCGACCGCGTGGCCGCGGCTTGTCCGGCCCGGCGGACCTTTTCCGTGCGGGCCGGCGTTCCCATAACCGGTCTGTGACGGACGGGAGGCATGGGACGGGCGATGGCGCTGGCAGGATTGAGGGCACCCGGCTTCTGGACGAGGCTCGGCCGGCACGAGTTGAGGCTTCTCGTCGGCATGGCGGTCAGCGCCGGGCTGATCCTGACCTTCGCCCTGTTGGCCGGCGAGGTGATCGAGGGCGAGACGGCGGCCTTCGACCGTGCGGTGCTGATGGCGCTGCGGGTGGCCGGCGATCCGGCGGCGCCGTTGGGGCCGCCCTGGCTTCACAACGCGGCGCGCGACGTCACAGCGCTGGGCAGCATCACGGTGCTGTCGCTGATCACCGCGGTGACGGTGGGTTTCCTGCTGCTTCGGGGGAAGCGCGGGGCGTCGCTCCTGGTACTGCTGTCGGTCGGCGGCGGCATGGCGATCAGCGGCCTGTTGAAGAACCAGATCGGGCGGGAGCGCCCGGACATCGTCCCCCACGGCGACATCGTCTTCACCGCCAGCTTCCCCAGCGGTCATTCATTGCTGTCGGCGGTCGTCTTCCTGACGCTGGGCGCCATGCTGGCGCGCTTCGTCGAGGGGCGGCGACAGAAGGCCTATGTGCTCGTCGTGGCGATGGCGGTGACGCTGCTGGTCGGGTGCAGCCGGGTCTATTTGGGAGTCCATTGGCCGACCGACGTCCTGGCGGGCTGGTGCGTCGGGGCGGGCTGGGCCGCGCTGTGCTGGCTCGTCGCCCTGTGGCTGCAAAGACGCGGTGCGGTCGAACCGGAGGGTGAAGCCGGATCGGTGCCGGATCGCACTTGACCCCGCCCGGCCTCAGCCGATATTTCGGGTGATCCCGCCGTTCAACCCACAGCATGTCGATGTCCGAAGGCGCACTAGACCGTGAAACCCTGCAAGCCGTCGGCGTGCTGAAGCGCGCCGTGGACGAGGCGCGGGTGCCGGGTGTGCTGGAGTTCCGGCTGCTCTCCAGCGCACTGGACCGCACGCTGAAAACGGAAGATCTGCATGAACTGAACGAGGCCAAGCGCGTTTACGAAACGCTGGACGGCGAATGCCGGACGCTGGTTGTGGAACGAGCCACCAGCCTCGCCCATGCCGAGGCCGCCGAACGGCGGGCGCCGCATGAGGAGGTGGAGGTCCTGTCTCTTATACACATCTGACGCTGCCGACGATTATACGC
>NZ_JAUQTX010000434.1:0-2773 GCF_059803775.1 Azospirillum sp. UFLA03-27
ACGACACCCTGGCCGGCCTGGGCGGGGCCGACACGCTGATCGGCGGGGCCGGAACCGACACCGCGGATTACTCGGCCTCGACCGCCGCGGTGACCGTCGATCTCGCCACCGGGACCGGTCTGGGCGGCGATGCGGAGGGGGACGTCCTGACCGGCATCGAGAACGTCACCGGTTCCAGCCGCAATGACCGCCTGACCGGCGACGGCGGGGCCAACCGGCTCGACGGCGCTGCGGGCGACGACACGCTGATCGGTGGTGCTGGCGCCGACACCCTGGTCGGCGGTGCGGGCACCGACACGGCGGATTACACGGCGTCGGCTGCCGCCGTGACGGTCAGTCTGGCGAGCGGCACGGGGACCGGCGGCGATGCGCAGGGCGATCGGCTGTCGGGAATCGAGAATCTGCTCGGCTCCGGCGGCAACGACCGGCTGACCGGCGACGCGAACCGCAACCGGCTGGACGGGCAAGACGGCAACGACACGCTGGCCGGCCTGGGCGGTGCGGACACGCTGATCGGCGGCGAGGGCATCGACACCGCGGAATACCTGACCTCTGCCAATGGAGTCACCGTCGATCTGTCGACCGGCCTGGGGACCGGCGGCGACGCCGAAGGCGACCGTCTGACCGGCATCGAGAACCTGACCGGCTCCAACCAAGCCGACCGCCTGACCGGCGACGGCGGGGACAACCGCCTCGACGGTGCGGCGGGCGACGACACGCTGATCGGCGGCGAGGGTGCCGACACGCTGGTCGGCGGGGCAGGCATCGACACTGCCGAATATTCCGCCTCCGCCGACGCGGTGGTCGTGGACCTCGCGGCCGGCACCGGCAGCGGCGGCACCGCCGAGGGCGACCGGTTGAGCGGGGTCGAGAACCTGGTCGGCTCGGCCTTCGACGACCGGCTGACCGGCGACGGTCTGGACAACGTCCTGGAGGGCGGGGCTGGCGCCGACACGCTGGAGGGTGGCGGCGGGGCCGACACCGCCGATTATTCCGGATCGGACGCGGGGATCGCGGTCGATCTCACCACCGGGACCGGCCTGGGCGGCGACGCCGAAGGCGACCGCCTGACCGGCATCGAGAATCTGTCGGGTTCCGGCCACGCCGACCTCCTGATCGGCGACGGCAGGGCCAACCGGCTCGACGGTGCGGCGGGCGACGACACGCTGATCGGTGGAGCCGGAGCCGACACGCTGGTCGGCGGTGCGGGAACCGACACCGCGGACTATTCCGCCTCCGCCGCCGGGGTGACGGTCGATCTCGCGGCGGGCACCGGCAGCGGTGGCGACGCGGAGGGGGATCGTCTGTCCGGCGTGGAAAGGGTGATCGCCACCGGGCAGGCCGACAGCCTGACCGGCGACGGCGCGGACAATTACCTCGACGGCCGGGGCGGGGCCGACGCGCTGGCGGGCGGGGCCGGCAACGACACGCTGCGGGTTCTGGACGAGGGCTTCGTCTCGGTGGACGGCGGTTCGGGCGACGACACGCTGCGGTTCGAGGGCAGCCGGCTGATGCTGCTGGGCACCGCCGTGAACGTTCACGGGATCGAGCGGTTCGACCTGACCGCCGAGGGCCACCAGACGCTGATCTTCAACGAGCAGGGCGTCCGGGCCAACGCGGGCGGCGCGCCGCTCTACGTCACCGGCGACCGCGATGACTTCGTGACCTTCAAGGAGTCGGGCTGGCGGCGGGTCGGCACGCTGACCGAGGATGGTGTCCTCTACAACAGCTACCGCCGCGGCGACAGCGTGGTGAATGTCCAGGACGGCGTCCGCATGTTCGGCGACCTCGTGCTGACCGGCACGCCGGGCGACGACGTGATCACCGCGCCATCCGGCGCTGGCCATGTCGTTGTCTTCGGCGAGGGCGGGAACGACATCGTCCGGCTGGGGGCGGGTTTCCGGCATGAGATCGCGCATCTGGTGCGCATCGACGACGACCTGCACATCCTGTTCGACGCGGGCGGCGGCCCGGCGGGCGAGGACGGCTACGCCCGCGACCGCGTCACCATCATGGAACATTTCGCCGCCAACGGCGCGGCGGGGGCGGGCATCGGCGGCATCCGGGAGTTCGTGTTCGCGGACGGCGTGGTCTGGCCGGTGTGGGGCGACATCCTGCTGATGGGCGGCACGGGCGACGACACCATCGCCATCGAGCCGGGATTCACCAGCCGCACGGTCCATGCCGACGACGGGGCGAACGTCATCCGCTTCGGCGGTGACGTGACCGCCGCCGACCTGCGCCTGTCGCGCCGCGGCGACGATCTGGAGATCCGCATCGCCGGGACCGACCGCTCGGTGATCGCCTTCAACCACTTCTCCGCCGACGTTCTGGCCGGGGCCGGCAATGGCGGCATTCAGGCCATCGAACTGGCCGATGGCACCGTTTGGCGGGTGAGCGGCGCCGACATCGTCATCAGCACCACCGGCAACGACACAACCGTCTTCGGCCTCGGCGGCGGGGAGGTGACGCTCTATGGCAGCGAGGGCACCGACAGCATCAGTTTCGCGCTGACCATCGACCCCGACCGGATGCGGCTGACCCGCGAGGGCGACGACCTGCGCATCGCCTACACCGGAAGCTCCGACTCCTGGATCGTCAGAAACCACTTCGACGGCAACCCGGACGGCGTCTCCACCATCCGCTTCGGCGACGGCACGGCCTGGGCCGTCGACAATACCTGCCTGATCGTCGGCACCGGCAGCGATGAGGTCTTCACCATCACGGCGGGCCCTGTCTCTTATACACATCTCCGAGCCCACGAGACTATAAC
>NZ_JAUQTX010000435.1:0-2790 GCF_059803775.1 Azospirillum sp. UFLA03-27
GTCGTAGATCTCGGTGCTCGACTTGGCGAGGATGCCGGCGCCGCGCGGGTTGTCGTAGATCGTGTTGTCGTGGATCTTCAGCGTGCTGTTGGCCTGGCTGTGGTCGTGGTACAGGCCATGCGACCGACCGTCGCCGCCGCCGGCGCCGTTGTTGAAGATCGTGTTGCCGGCGATCTCACCGCTCAGGATGCGGCCGTTCCAGCCCGAATACACACCGTCGGTCCGCCAGCCGTTGTCGCTGATGGTGTTGTTGGTGAAGTACTGGTCGGCGTTGTCGGCGGAGTAATGCACGATGCCGTAGGCGCCGTTGCCGTCGATCGTGGAATGGTCGATCCGCAGCCCGTGCGAGGTGCCGCTGATGACGACGCCCGAGCCGTGGTTGTCGACGATCTGCGAGTTGGTGACCTTCACGTTGTCGGCGCCGCCGTTGAGCAGCAGGCCGGCGTCGCCCGAACCCTTCATGGTCAGGCTGTCGAAGGTGATGTTGTCCTTGTTGTTCAGGCTGACGGCGTAGCTGGAGCCGCTGGCCGCCTCGATCACCGGGTTGGCGCCGGTGCCGTAGGCGCCGTAGACGATCGGCTTGTCGGAGGTGCCGGAGGTCGAGGCCAGAAGGCTGTCGTGCCAAGTCTCGCCACGCTCGAACAGGACCAGCGAACCGGCCGCGAAGTTGGTCGAGTTCACCTTGTCCAGCGACTTCCAAGCCTGGTTCGCATCATGGCCGGAGTTGCTGTCGCTGCCGTTGGTCGCATCGACGTAGTAGATCTGCGAGGCCGGGGTGGACGGGTAGTCCGACGTGCCGGAGGTCGGCGCCGTGGGGGCGGCCGGGGCCGCGGCGGCGGTCGTCGCGAAGAACTCCTTGGGAGCGGCGACGGCCAGCGTGCCGTTCCACCACATGTTGGCCTGACCCGGAACGACGTCCTTGCCGTCGAGCGCGCCCTTGTCATAGGTGACCGACGGATCCGTCGGGGCGACCTTGTGGCCGTTGATGGAGATGGCGTTGACCGTCAGGTTGCGGTCCTGCCCATCGACAGCGCCATCGTTGTCGTACTGGATCTGAATCTTGTGCGCCTGATCGGCAGTCACGTTGGCGTCGAAGGAGAAATCCTTGGCATCACCGCCCGCGGAGCCTTCGCCGACCACGGCGCCGTCCACCAGCAGTTTGAAATGGGGCGAGACGCCGCCCGCGGCGGTGCCGGAAGCGTTTACGACGATCTTGGCGGTGGAGGCGGCAGCGGCCGTGGCGTCGGCCAGCGCCAGAGGCTGTGCGGTGGTCTGGAGTGCCTGGAGATGGAGAATTGAGTCCGGCGTCGCGGCGCTGTCGGCGGTCACCGGGGTGATGCTATCGACAACAGCCTGAAACGGATCGGCAGCAGAATCACCGACAAAACCGGTCGTGTCGGCGTGGTTCTGATGATCAAGCTCAATGGCCATATGATCCATGGTCTTCACTCTTTCCTTTTTACAGCGCCACGTTTGTGGCGGTGGGCGGGAATGTGCGCGGATCGCGCCGTCCCGCTTGCTGTGCGCTCAATCGTTTTCGACAGGACCGGAGCCTAGCCAGCACCGTGTGGCCTTAAATGGTTCGATTTTAGGATAATTAGTTTTTGAAGTGCGCCAAATCCATCACAGGAATTCTCCCAACGAAAGTGGTAGTTCCTCGAATTTAGGAGTTAACACTAACGAGGTAACTCTTTCGGTAAATTTTTGAAATTGCAGCGAACTACAAGAATTTAGCAGCCGATTATCGATGGCTTCTTGCGCCGCACCCAATGATTGGACCCGGTCGTCTTGTGACATTCCTGTTGAAGAAAGCTGGGATGCCACATACCATACGCCACACGGACAGTTTGGATAACAAACAATCCGTCTCGCCAGACAATCCAAAAATGATGAGCCGTGCCGACGGAAGCCCGGCCACCCAAAAGGGAAGGAATGAGGCATGAAGGACGTACAGCGCCCGCGCTGCGCGCGGAAGACCCCTTTTGACTCCTTCGCTTTTAAAAACACGCCAAGAAGAACGCTCGCCGGCGGAACGGCCCTGGCCGGCGCGCTCGGCCTTCTGCTGCTCCCGGTCGCGGCCCAAGCCGCCTGGGAGCCGACCAAATCGGTCGAATTCGTCGTCCCGGCGGGAACCGGTGGCGGCGCCGACCAGATGGCGCGGATGATCCAGGGCATTATTCAGAAGAACAACCTGATGGGCCAGCCCATCGTCGTCATCAACAAGTCGGGCGGTGCCGGCGCGGAAGGCTTCCTCGACGTCAAGTCGTCGAACCGCAACCCGCACAAGATCATCATCACCCTGTCCAACCTGTTCACCACGCCCCTGGCGACCGGCGTTCCCTTCTCCTGGAAGGATATGACCCCGGTGGCAATGCTGGCGCTGGACAACTTCGTCCTGTGGGTGAACAGCGAGGCCGCGCAGAAATCGCCCAAGGAGTTCGTCGAGGCCGCCAAGGAGGGCGGCGCCAACCGCTTCAAGATGGGCGGCACCGGTTCCAAGCAGGAGGACCAGATCATCACCGCTGCCATCGAGCAGTCGGCTGGCGTCACCTTCACCTACGTCCCCTACAAGGGCGGCGGCGACGTGGCGGCCCAACTCGTCGGCAACCACATCAACGCCAGCGTCAACAACCCGATCGAGGCGGTGTCGCAATGGCGGGCCGGCGCGCTGCGGCCCTTGTGCGTCTTCGACAAGGAGCGCATCCCGCTGAAGGAGCCGGTGGCCGACGGCAAGTCGTGGAACAGCATCCCGACCTGCAAGGAATCCGGGCTGGACGTGGAATACACCAT
>NZ_JAUQTX010000436.1:0-2750 GCF_059803775.1 Azospirillum sp. UFLA03-27
GCGTATAATCGTCGGCAGCGTCAGATGTGTATAAGAGACAGCCTCCCCACACCACATGGGCGGCCAGCATCAGGCTGTTGCGGGAGCGCGGATGGCGGGTCGCGGGGGTCAGGATGCGCATCGCCGGAATCCAGCCGAGATAGCTGGCGCCCCAGACCGCGAGGCCGTAGCCGATCCCCGTCGCCACCGCCGGTCCGCCGATCCGACGCGCGACCGCCGGATACAGCGCCCCGGCGGCGGCGCCGTAGCCGTAATGCAGGGCGAGCGTCAGGTCGCGGCGCTCCGGCTCATCCATCGCGTCCATCACGCCGGTCGGGCCGACGACGCGGTCCGTGATCAGGCGCGGTGGCAAGGGGTAACGGTCCTTCTCCGGCAAGGCGCGGAACATCGCGCGCATGGCCGCCGTCATGGCGACGGTGCCGGCCAGCCCGGCGATGGCTCCGGCGACAGAGTGGTTCATGGGAAATGGACCGAAGGTTGTTGTGTGGAGCCTCCAATCAACAGGACCCCGCCTTTCAAGGTTCCTGGTGAGGCATGGGAGCGGCGGGGAAACCTCTTGCTTGGCCAAGCGTTGAGGGACTAGGGCGTGGCATCAGAATCAAGGTGCAGCACATGCGTCGCTTCCTGCGGGACAACGGGCTGTCGGTCGCCTTGTTCGGGCTGTTCCTCGTCTCGATCATCGGGCAGGTGCTGGCCGGATGGCGCGCCCTGGCGGAGGAGCTTCGCCTCCACGCCCAGCCGCCCGTCGGCTTCTTCGACTATCTGACCACCGGCCATTTCCTGTCGGCGACCTTCGAGAACTGGGAGAGCGAGTTCCTCCAGATGTCGGTCTATGTGCTGCTGACCGCCATCCTGGTCCAGAAAGGCTCCTCGGAATCCAAGAAGCCGGGAGAGGCCAACCCGGAGGACGAGGCGCCCGAGCGGCGGCGCGGCGACCCCGACGCACCCTGGCCGGTGCACCGGGGCGGCCTGCTGCTGCGGCTCTACTCCCACTCGCTCAGCGTCGCGCTGGTGACGCTGTTCGTGATGTCCTTCGTCCTGCATCTGGCGGGCAGCACGCGGCGCTCGAACGAGGAGGCGGCGTGGCATCACCAGCCCATCCGGACCATGGGCGAAACCCTCGCCGATCCGGAATTCTGGTACGAGAGCTTCCAGAACTGGCAGAGCGAGTTCCTGTCCATGGGGGTTCTGGTCGTGCTCGGCATCTATCTGCGCGAGCGCGGCTCCCCCGAATCCAAGCCGGTCGCCGCCCCCAACCGCCAAACCGGCGACTGACCGCCCGGCCCTTCACGACCGGCCTTTTCGGGGGCGTCGGGCGCTCGACTCTCGGGCCGCCTTCGGCCATGGTAACGCCCCAAAGGGAAGAGGCCGCATCATGTCCGACGAAAAGACCACCGACACGCTCCAGACCGCCACCGAAGCCCCCGCGCCCGTTGGGGACGGCAGCGGCCTGTATCTGGTGGACGGGTCGGGCTTCATCTTCCGGGCCTTCCACGCCCTGCCGATGCTGAACCGTCCGGACGGCACTCCGGTGAACGCGGTGCTGGGCTTCTCCAACATGCTGCTGAAGCTGCTGGCCGACCTGAAGGCCTCCGCCGTGGCGGTGGTCTTCGATTCGAAGCGGCTGAACTTCCGCAACGAGTTCTATCCCGAATACAAGGCCCACCGCCCCGAGCCGCCGGAGGAGCTGAAGCCCCAGTTCGCCCTGATCCGCGAGGCGACGGAGGCCTTCTGCCTGCCCTGCCTTGAGCTGGAGGGCTACGAGGCCGACGACCTGATCGCCACCTACGCGCGGCTGGCCAACGAGGCCGGGCGCGAGGTCACCATCGTGTCGTCCGACAAGGACATGATGCAGCTCGTCCGCCCCGGCGTGCGGATGCTCGACCCGCTGAAGAACAAGCCCATCGGCCCCGACGAGGTGTTCGAGAAGTTCGGCGTCGCCCCCGACCGGGTGGTGGACGTGCAGGCGCTGGCCGGCGACAGCGTGGACAACGTGCCGGGCGTGCCGGGCATCGGCGTGAAGACCGCCGCCCAGCTCATCACCGAATACGGCGACCTCGAATCGCTGCTGGCCCGCGCCGGCGAGATCAAGCAGCCGGCGCGCCGCCAGAAGCTGATCGACTTTGCGGAGCAGGCGCGGATCTCCCGCCGCCTCGTCCTGCTGGACGACCATGCCCCGCCGCCGAAGCCGCTGGAGGAGCTGCGGGTCCGCGAGCCCGACCACCAGAAGCTGATCGACTTCCTGCGCGCCCAGGGCTTCCGCACCATCGTCAGCCGCGTCGAGGCGGAGATGCGCAAGGACGGAACCATCGCCGACGGCGCGGTCCCCTCCTCCGCCACGCCGTCCGCCGGCCCGGCCAAGGCCGCCGCTTCCACCGACACCGCCCCGGCGGCGGAGATCGCCGCGCCGCGCAGCCGCCCCGCCCCGCCGACCGACGTCGAGCAGCGCTACGAACTGGTGCAGGACCTTGACGCCCTGGCCGTCTGGCTGGAGCGCGCCCGGACCACCGGCATCCTGGCCGTGGACACCGAGACCAACTCGCTGACCCCCGCCACGGCGACTCTGGTCGGCATCTCGCTGGCGACCGAGCCGGGGCTGGCCTGCTACATCCCCCTGGCCCATCAGGCCCCCAACGCCGCGGCCAGCGGGGAGCTGTCCTTCGAGACACCGGAAGCGCCGAAGCAGATCCCGGCGGAGGACGCGCTGAAGGCCCTGAAGGAGGTGCTGGAGGACCCGGCGATCCTCAAGA
>NZ_JAUQTX010000437.1:0-2740 GCF_059803775.1 Azospirillum sp. UFLA03-27
CGCCCAGCCCTTCCAGGCCCCGGATGCGGGCGCGCAGATCGGCCAGAACCGCCGCCCGGTCCGGCGGGGGCGCTTCGATGCAGGACCCAGGCACAGGAAGTTCGGGCATGACTCGCTTCCGCTGAGCAGGTATTTGTTCCTGATACGTTCTATCATGTCCCATCCGCCCAGGGGAGTCCGGAAATGCAAAAGGGGGCGGCCTTTCGGACGCCCCCCTCGCGAGACCGGTTGAGGAGTGGAGAGTGGTCAGCCGGCCTGTTGGATCGCCGACAGGACCCAGCGCCCGCCGCGCGGACGGGTGAAGGTCCAGATTTCCGTGGCCTCGACCGAACGGTTCGGGTCGCCCTCGACCACACGGTTGCTCGCGCGGTCCACCGTCACGTCGGTCAGCGAGAAGCGCATCGCCACGGTGGCGTATTCCGCGTTGCCCTCGCGCCACGCCTCGGCCAGGTCGCCCTGGAGCAGGCGGACGTCGGACAGGCGGTTGACCACGCCGCGGTTGTGATTGGCCGCCAGTTCCTCGGTGAAGTAGGAGGCCATCTCCGGCGTCACGGCGCTGCGCAGGGCCGTCAGGTCCTCGTTGCCGTAGGCGGTCTGGACCGCGACCAGCGTCTGCTCGAACGCCTGATAGTCGGCCGGAGCGATGCCCAGGTCGTCACGGCGCACGCCAGGACGGCCGGACGAAGCCGGACCCGCCGCCGCACCACCGCGAGCGCCACCACCCAGCGGGTTCGAGCGCGCGTCCACCGCCTCGCGGTTCATCGCACCGGGGTTCATGGCGCCCGGATTCGGACCGGCATAGGCGGCGTTGGAAGCGCCCATGCCCGCCGGCCGCGCCGCGCCCGCCGAACGGTTGCGGAAGAAGCGCATGGCCAGACGGACCAGGAAGACGACCAGCAGGATCTGGAGGATGAAGCCCAGGATGCCCGCGAAGCTGCCCAGCCCATCGAGGAAGCCGCCGCCGAACAGCATGCCAGCGATGCCGGCGCCGATCAGGCCGCCCATCAGGGCCGGCATGAAGCCGCCGCGCGAGAAGAAGCCGCCGCGCTGCGCCGCCGCCGGCGACGCCATGCCCGGCTGCTGCATACCCGGCTGCTGGGCGCCCGGGGTCTGGGCCGGGGCCGCCGACCGCTCCATCGGGGCGGCGCGCGGCGCGGTGTTGGTCTGGGCCGGCGCCTCGTAGGTGCGCGAGCCGCGGCTGCCCGCGGAACTGCTCTTGCCGGCGCGGGCGTCGGCGGTGCCGGCGGTCAGCGCCACGGCCAGCGCCAGAGCGACGGCGCCGAAGGCGCGGGCCGGAGTGCGGGAAACGGTGCGGGGGGATCGCGTGTTCTGGGTCATGGCCGTGTTCGGTAAAGCCCTCGTTTCGGGGGACGCTCACTCATGTAGCGTCCTCCTATATGGTATGGCAGCCCTGCTGTTTTAGAGGGGGCCGCAACCAAACCGGCCAAAAAATGCGCAGGCCGCCCGTTGCGCCCGATCAGGCGGAGGCGCGCTCCCACACCGTTTCCACCCTATGGAAAGTTCCCGCACCGGCCGGAACGACCGGCGGCAGCGGCGCGGGCAGCCGCTCCGCCGCTTGCAGCGCTGCCCAGACGCGGCGGCGCACCTCGATCTGGCGACGGCAATCGCGCGAGCAGTAGAGCGGCGCCGGGCCGCGCGGCGAGCTGCGGCGGAACGGCTGTCCGCAGCAGGCGCAATAAAGTGTGGTCATGGTGATCCTCCCTGCTTTTTTCCGATGACTGGTGCCCCGCCCATCACCCTGTGGAGCGGGTGCCCGTTCGGTTCTTTTCGGTCTAAAGTCTCGATCTGCGCGCACCATTGTTGTGCCTAAGGACGCCCCAGACCAGAGATGCCTTCGGCATATGGCCGCTCGAAACCCCGGCGATTCCGGAAAAATCGTCGGAACAACAATCGCTTGGCTTCCCACAAATCCAGATCGCGCGTCCATTCGCCGCACCCGGTCGTCACCCCCCTCTCCGTTCGGACGATGACCCTGCGTCCGCCCGACCATCCGTATGACGATGGTCCCGCCCAGACCGTGAGCGCGTCCGTGGTGCCGGGCACCCGATGGAGATAGGCCGGGAACCGCCGGGCACAGCCGCGGGTTGCTCCCCCGTCACGCCCGACCGGCTCCGCCCACGGCTTCATCCACCGGCGGCTCCCCACGGCGGCTCTCCTGCTCCGGTGAAGCCCCATGAGCGACATCCGCACGCGCCCCGCGCCCGCTACCAGCCTCTCGGGCGTCGCCACGGCGGCGCCGGTCATCCACATCGACCTGGAACGGCTGGAACGGCTGCGCCGGCTGACCCGGCTGATGGACACGCGCTGGCGCGTTCCCGGCACCCGTATTCCCTTCGGGCTGGACGGCATCGCCGCGCTGGTCCCGGTCGCCGGCAGCACGGCGACCACCGTGGTGGCCGCCTACATCATCATGGAAGCCGCCCGCTTCGACCTGCCGAAGAGCCTGATCGCCCGCATGGTCGCCAACATGGCGGTGGACTGGGCCGGCGGCTCGGTCCCGGTGGTCGGCGCCCTCTTCGACATCGGCTTCAAGGCCAACCGCCGCAACCTGAACCTGTTGCTGGAGCATCTGGAGAACCGGCTGGCCGCACCCAACTGACGGACCGGCCAGACGGGCGGGCGTTCACGGCCGGGCGTTCGAACGCTTGACTTGTGTCAAAGCGGTGGAAGGCGGTCTGCACGATCCTCCCCCTGTCTCTTATACACATCTGACGCTGCC